>CAZFIA010000021.1:30327-36508 GCA_964519335.1 uncultured Pseudomonadales bacterium | reverse complement strand
TCAACGATGTGTTTGCTGTCGACGAGCGCCGGCCAATACGCAATCACGGGGCCCGTGCCAATAGGGCCACTACCGGCGTAACCGGGGATGTTCGCCAGCGCTAGTTCAACGGCTTTTTGCGAGAAGTTCTTACCAACCAATGCCGGATCATCTGAACGCACACTAATGCGCAATCGGGCGTGCGCTTCCTCGTTCATTTGCGGGTTAGTTCTATCTGAACGAATAATCTGAGTAGACACACTCTTGAACTTGTCTTCGCCGCCCAGTGAGTCGATCAATACATCACAAAAGATCTCGGCTTTGGCTTCGATGTCGAGCCCTGTAAGCAGCAATTCTGTACCCGTTCGGTAGCCGTCAGAGGTATTGATGCAGACCTTATGCGTTGGCGGAGGGTTCGATCCACGACAGCCGCTCACGCGCACTCGGTCATCGCCCACCTGCTCGATGTTCATAGAATCAAAATGGGCAATAACGTCGGGATTCAGATAGGCAGGCGTTGAAATTTCATAGAGCAACTGGGCTGTAACCGTGCCTACTGAAATTAGTCCGCCAGTGCCCGGATGTTTGGTGACGGTAAAACTCCCGTCCGCCTCTATTTCTGCAATGGGATAACCCACATTGCGAAAGCTGGGCACTTCTTGAAAAAACGAGTAGTTGCCGCCGCAGGCCTGAGCGCCACACTCAATAACGTGGCCTGCAGTAAGCGCACCGGCCAGCGCATCAAAGTCGTTGCGCTGCCAGTTAAACTTCCAGGCGGCCGGGCCAATGACAACGGCTGCATCGGTGACACGCGGACAAACCACAATATCTGCACCACGATCCAACGCTTCCTTGATGCCCCAGGCACCCAGATAGGCATTGGACGTAAGCACTTTGTTGCTGGCACTGGATAAGGGCACACCCTTGTCCATGTTTATAAATTCTTCGCCAAGGCCTTGGAGCTCGTCCATGCGCGGCAACAGATTGTCACCATCGATGTAGGCAACCTTTGCCGTCACCCCTAGCTCATCGATAAGCGCCTGAACATCAGCGGCCATACCGGCAGGGTTGAGCCCGCCCGCATTGGTTACGATCTTGATGCCGCGCTCCATGCAGGGCTCGACCACATCGCGCAGTTGTTTTAGAAAAGTACCCACGTAACCCGCATTGCCACCGCGCTGCTGTTGTTGGTTGTAGAGAATGGTCATGGTTAGCTCAGCGAGATAGTCCCCCGTGAGCACATCGATAGGGCCGCCTTCAACCATCGCCTTCGCGGCTGAAAGCTTGTCGCCATAGAAGCCGCTGCAGTTAGCGATTCGAATCATTTCTTGTGCCACAGAACCTATCCTCGGGCGAATTCGCGAATGACTTCGCCGGGACGATTGCCCGTGTGCTTGCCGTTTTCGACAATGCACTGGCCACCCACGATGGTGGCCACATAACCTTCGCTTTCTACAATGTAGCGCCCGCCGTTGTGGGGGAAGTCGTTAACGTAATAGGGGTAGCCGGTTTCAAGGGCGTCGTAGTCGATGACGTTTATGTCGGCAACAAAGCCTTCCTTTAATACGCCACGATCTTTTAACCCAAGCACGTTGGCAGAGGCCTGAGTAATTCGATGAACCGCATCGGGCAACGTGTAAACGTTCTGCCGCCTTGTCAGCTCGCTCAACAAGAAGGTCGGCGAATCGGTATCGGTGAATATGCCAACGTGGGCACCGGAGTCGGCCAGCATCGGTATGCAATTATCCATCTTCATGTAGGCCCACTGGTTCTCCAAAGACCCACCAAAGGCCCAGAAATTCCACAGCTCCCGACCCTCAGACTCGATAAGCCGATCGACATAGACATCCACCGGATCGCGACCTTCTGCTTCAGCTATTTGTGCAAGGCTGTTCTTTCCTGCCAGATCGTAGTCGGGTGTGGCGCCCTGGCCCATGCTGTGCAGTGCTGATGCGTCTACCTGCAGTCCGCTCTCTTTTGAGCGTTTGATCAAGTGTGCTTTGGTTGCAGGGTCTTTAAGCGCGGCAAGACGATCACTGACGCTAGGCAACGCCATCAAGTCTCGCCAGGCCGAATTTCGAAACGGCGTGGCTTGCAGCAGCCCAAACATCCCACCGCTGGGGCGCGTGTGGCAAATCGCCGTCATGCGCATGCCATCTTCGTTGTGGCGCACAAGAAACTCTTCAGTTTGTGCAACGCCGCCGTCACCTTTGCGACCCGCGCCACCGGAATACATAACGTGGCAACCAAGCTCTGCGCCGCGCGCAAACATGGCCATCTCGCCAGCACGGCGGGTCTGCATATCAGGGGCGACCTGAAACAAACCGCCGCGTCCGCCCCCATCAATAACCGCCTGTTGAATTGCTTCGGTTTCACGCAGGTCAGCCCAGGTGCCTGGTGTTAACCGGCCATCGGGAACTTTGTGACCCAAGAAGCGCGAGGTAGAAAAACCTACCGCACCCTGTTCAACCGACTCGCGCACCAGTCGGGTGATGTGTTCGAGTTCTTTGTCATTCGCTTGCACGCCCTCGTCCATAGACTTGTCGCCCATGGCTTCGAATCGAATCGCGGAGTGACCCGCTAACCCAACAACGTTAAGGGCAGGTTTTAGAGCTTGCACACTATCGAGGTAATCGCCGTAGCTGGTCCAGTCCCAGGGCAGGCCATCCATGATGGCGTCTGCTGCAATGTCTTCAACGGCTTCCATCAGTTCAGCAAGCAGCCGATGGTTGGCTTTGCTCACAGGTGCAAAGGTGACACCGCAGTTGCCAATAAGTGCTGTGGTAACACCGTGGTAAGAACTGGATTTCATCTCCGGATCCCAACCCACCTGTGCGTCGAGATGGGTATGCAGATCAACAAAACCCGGCGTGACTATTTTGCCGCTGGCATCGATCGTGCGAGCAGCATCGACTCCGGTTAAATCGCCAATGCGGGTGATGCGATTACCATCAATCGCTATATCAGCGCGCACCGCCTCGGCCCCTGTGCCGTCAATGAGGTTGCCACCAGAAATAATGAGATCGTGAGACATGCTAACCCTCCCCAGAGTTGGTCATGGCGTGTGAAATTGCTCCGCCGTCAGTTTAGCGCGCTCCTATGGCTATTCAAAAAGCTATTCAAAAACTATTGAAATAACGCCTGTTAGGTGCTGGTTAGACGTCTGGGGCCGCATTCTGAAATTGCCGGTGAATCTCGAGCAGACCCGGCACAAGCGCAATCAGCCAGACAATAAAGGCACCCGCAACCCAACCCAGGGGCAGCAGCACCAGCGCAATCAGCCAGACGAGGCCAAATATATACCAGCGCCGCATGGCGTCTGTGGGGGAGACATCATCCTTGCCGCCGTCACGCTTGAGCGGGAAGGCTCTTGGACGAATAAACCAGCCGTGCGCGAGCATGATCATCAGGAATTGCCGCCAGCTCAGATCGGGTGCACCCATCTCGGGCGCCTCGTCTAGCGCAGCGTCTTGACTCGCAAGCTCATCATCTGCCGGCAACTCCAGTCGCGCGCTGATCTGGTTCCAGGTGTAGCGGGCTTCGGGGCGACCGCCCGCGCCACTCATGTTGCTGTATCGAGGTAGGCAGCGCCAACGATAGAGCACATGCCCGGCACTAGTGTCAGATTGACGCAACGCTATGACTGCGGGTTGGTAGTAGCCTTTAGGATGATTCGCCCAGCTGCGTTTACGCAAGTGGCCGAAGTCTTCGTTGAAGAAAATGTCGAGCCAACCGCGCGCCTTCAAATCTTCGCGAATCTCATGGTGTGGATCGCCAATGACCGGGATGCTCATGTCCCAGGCGGTTTCTGCCTCGGCCGCAAGCGAGTGCGGTTCACTGGTTAAGCCGTAAACCTCACCGCCGGCGGCTCGAATTTCTGCAAGCACGCCGGACTTTTCGAAGCTTCGTAACTCGAAGCGACAGGGCGGTCACCAGAGCCCGCGGTAAAACAGCAGAACCACAAACTTGTGTCTTCCGAGCACGCTATCTAGCCAGTCCTGCCGTACGCCAACGGGCGGATCGAGCAGCGTTGGAATTTCTCGTGGCGCTTCTTCAACCAGATCGAACTGGAAGGAACCATCGACCGGTGTGACACGCACCTGTTCGCGATCACAGATATTGCCATCGCACAGCACCAGGCCCATCTCAAAACTCTCACCAGAAGCCGCGTTTAACCCAGAGTCATAGTCTACAAGGCCGGTGAGTTCGCTGGGCTGCGCTCGACTGGCGTTGATCCACTGGAGTGCTGCCTCGGCAGGTTCCCGCAACGATTCTGGTATGTCGTTATTCGTCTCCACTTGCCTCTCCCATTTGCGTGCCCCTCCTCCATAGATAATACCGCGAGCCACAATAATTTTCCGGGCCCTTAGTGTGCCAAACTAACCCTTAACTATTTTGAGCCAGCCCAATGCGCGCCTGGATATCACTCACCCTCATCGCTCTGGGGGCTTCCGTTGCCCAGGCGTTTGGGCGCTTTGCCTATGGCGTTTTATTGCCCGCCATTCGCGATGATATGGGCATTACCAATACCATCGCCGGATCTATCAGCGCGCTAAACGTGGGTGCCTATCTGCTTGGCACTCTGGGCGTGGCCTGGGCGGCGGGCCATATTCGAATGCTCAGCGTTCTTCGTATCGGCCTGCTCCTGACCACGGCAGGACTTACCCTTGCAACCTTTGCCCAGGGCCCGGTTGTGCTTGCATTTGCACTGGTGCTCACCGGCGTGGGGGGCGCATCGGTTTGGATTCCCGCACCCATTATTGCTGCGGACGCCGTGCCCGCTGCGCACCGCTCTATGGCGGTCGGGCTTCTGGGTTCGGGCATTGGTCTCGGCATCGTCTTTAGCGGATTCTTAAGCGCTTACGTTCGAACCCACTATGGCGATGCAGGTTGGAGCATGGTGTACGCCATCGATGCTTGCATTGCTTGCGCCGCGCTAGTGGGATTGTTTTTTCTGGTACGCCACGATCAGGGCCAGACTTCACAACAAGGCGGCATCGGTGGCTTTGGCGCGCTACGGCGAATGCGCGGCTGGCTACCGCTGTCACTGGCCTACGCCGCGTTCGGTTTTATGTATCTGTTGATCATCGGTTTTCTAACCACCCGACTCGAAGACGACAGCGGCTGGAGCGTAAGTGCTGCAGCCTACGCATTTACTGTGATGGGTATAGCGATGGTCTTTGGCGGGCCGGTTTCCGTTGCTATGGAAAAACGCTTCGGCCAGAGATTTACCTTGTCCGTCATCTTTGCACTGTGGAGCGTGCTAACCATTGTGGTGCTGGGCGGTTGGACGGTGCCGTCCCTCATCGCCATTGCAGGGCTGGGCGTTTTGTTTACTTCGGTGCCTGCACTGGTGACCCTGTACGTGGTTCAGAACACCAACAGCAACGACTACGGCCCGGCCTACTCTGCGATCACTCTGGCATTTGGCATAACGCAAACGGTTTCGCCACAGGCGGGCGGATTGATCGCTGATCTGACGGGCTCATTTACCTGGGTGTTTATTCTGTCGTCTGCCATTGCGTTGCTCGGACTGTGGGCTAGCCGTAAGCTACCTACAGACTCACCCACTGACTCCCCCGCAACGAAGTAGAGCCATGCCAAAAGCGACAGAAAACACAAACCCCGTGCTGCGCATTTTTTCTTACCTGCCAAACCCAAGAGTGTGGAAAGCTACGATTGCGGCGCGGTTCGCAGGTGTCACCGTTGAGACCCTGGGCGCGAAGCCCGCTGAACTTTCGAACTGGTTATGGGATTTCGACGCGAAGCCTCTGTCTGAAGCAGATCGCGAAGAGCTTAAGCACTTCGCAAGGGTTGGCCGGCGAGGCTTTTCTTCTACGCTATATAAAAGCGACGAGTTTCTGCGCACTCAGCCCTTTGCCACCGTGCCCTGTGCATTTAGCCCCGATGGCAAAACAGGCATCTACGAGTCCAACAGCATTCTGCGCGCCGTGGCGCGCGCGGCACCGGATGCGGGGCTGTATGGAACAGACGGCTACAGCGCTTCTCGAATAGATAGCTTTTTAGATGCCGACCTTATCTTTGCGCGCGAAGCCCAGGTGTATCTGTTGGCTTTACAGAGCGAGTCGCTAGATGAGCCAACCTATCAGCGTATGCGAGATGCGTATGAGTTCTTTCTGAATGGCGTTAACAACGCGCTGGGGCACAGTGATTATCTTGCAGGCGATACGCTGTCTATCGG
>CAZFIA010000021.1:21418-30227 GCA_964519335.1 uncultured Pseudomonadales bacterium | reverse complement strand
GCTATGTCTGCAATGGAGTAGTCGCCCGCCAAATACTCGTGTGACGCAAGCTGCGTGTTCAGCACTTCGTACAAACGGCGCGTCTCGTTAACGTAACGGTCGATCGCGGGTTGTACTACCTCGGGGAAATAGCGGATGAAGGCCACCGCTTGTCCCTGCATGGGCCCAACCCCTGCCATCTGAAACATCACCCACTGCATTACCTCATAGCGGCCCGCAAGATCGGTCGGCAAGAGTGCCCCTGCTTTTTCGGCGAGGTAGAGAAGGATCGCGCCGGACTCAAACACCGTGACACCGGTGTCGGTGTCACGAATAACGGGTATACGCCCGTTTGGGTTCATGGCCAGAAAATCGGGCTGGTGCTGGTCGCCTTTGCCAAGGTCGACAAGTTTAAGCTCATAGTCGAGCTCAAGTTCTTCCAAGGCCATGGCCACCTTCCAGCCATTGGGGGTTGGGGAGGTATAAAATTCAATCATTAGCAACTATCTATCAATTGTTGAAAATACCGATAATCGGTTACTCTAGATCAAAACGAGGGGTAAGCAATGGCAGAGATCGCAGTGACGGCAAACGCACCATTCTCAACCTTTGAGATCGACACCCTTACACCACACATTGGTGCCGAGATTAAGGGCGTGGATCTGAGCAAACCACTGAGCAACACAACGCTCAATGAGTTGCGCAGAGCCTGGGCCGATTGGAAGGTGCTGGTGTTCCGCAATCAGACGCTTACGCGCGAACAGCACAAGGCCTTTGGCCAGCACTTTGGCAACCTGCACGTGCACCCCATGAACGAGGCGCGCAACAGCAACGCCAGTGACGAACGGTATAAAAGCGACCCTGCCATACTCACGGTAAAGACCACCGCTAACTCACCCTACACAGCGGGCGATGCGTGGCACACCGATGTCACCTGTGATCCGATTCCACCGCTGGGTTCTATGCTGTACATCACCGAGACACCGGAGTGCGGCGGCGGCGATACCTTGTTCGCAGATATGTATCTGGCATACGAGTTGTTATCAGACCCTATGAAGGCCTTTCTTGAAGGGCTGGAAGCAGTGCACGACGGCGGCAAACCTTATGTGGGTTCCTACAAGTCCACGCCACCGGAAGGCGGCTATCCGCGCAACGTCCATCCGGTGGTGTGCACGCACCCGGTAACGCAACAGAAAGTGCTTTACGTAAACAGCGGCTTCACTACCCGTATCAAAGGCTTGTCGGCGCGCGAATCAAGCGCCCTGCTCGACATGCTGTTTCGACACATAGATTCCACCTTAAAGCTGTATTGCCGGGTGGAGTGGACGCCGGGCACGCTCACTTTTTGGGACAACCGGTGCACGCAGCACCATGCGGTGTGGGATTATCATCCGCACTCACGCTACGGCGAGCGTGTGTCTATTCTGGGTGATGTTGCTCCCAGCCTCTTAGGTTGACTCTTTAATAGAGAGGGGCGATAGCAAAAAGTGCCCGTGAGCAACGGCGACAGGCTTACTGCGCTCCTGCTGCCAAAGCTCAACTCTTACGTTTGCAACGCGTCTGCCCTGACGCGTGACATGCGCACGCCCATATAGGTCTTGCGGTCGAGCCGACCGTAAATAGTCGACAGACAGATCAATCGTTTTAGGCAAACGCTCGAGCTCGGTTGCTCGCAGCAGCTGCATGACTGCAGTGAGTTCAAGCAGCGAGCCAATCACGCCGCCGTGTATCGCAGGCAGATTAATGTTGCCAATGAGCTCGTCACGAAAGGGTAAAACGGTGGTGAGCTCGTCTCCTTTGCTGTCAATACGCAGCTGCAAGTGACGCGCATAAGGAATGGCGTCCGCCACCGCTTGCAAATTGTTGGCCTCACCGCGCAGCCGCAGCTCTTCGAGTATCTTCATGCGCGTCGCTCACTGGGGGTACCGAGCATGAAAGCACCCACCGCGGTAGCGACCGGATCTTCAAGAGAATCTGTATAGGCGCTGGCGCGAACAAAGGCGACATTGCGAGTGAGCCGATAGCAATGGGCCTCTGCGTACAGATCTTTGCCTGGCTCTGCAGACGACATGTAATCAATGCGCAGATCGAGGGTGGCAATAGAACCATTCTCATCAACGCCGGCCTCGAGCCGGGCCAGATGCACTGCGCGCCCGCAGGCATTGTCGAGCATGGCGGTAATCACACCACCATGAATGACGCCGCTATCTGGATCACCAACAAGGTGCTCAGCGTATGGGGCACGCATGCGCAACCGCCCTTCTTTGGCCTCCAGGAATTCGAACCCTAGAGACTGACCAAACGGCGGGTTGTTGTGTAACGGATCGTAGGTCACGATCTGCGCGCGAGCCTTTGGCTAGGTGCCAGTCCAGTTAGGCGCGCGCTTTTCTGCAAAGGCTGTGGGGCCTTCTTTGGCATCGTTTGAGCTGAAGACTTTCTTTTGCAGCGGTATCTGCATTTCCCAAAGCTTCTCTTCGTCAATGCCCTGGGCTGCCGAACGAACGAGACTCTTGGATGCAGCAACGGCAAGCGGCGCGTTCTCTGCGATGCGTTCCGCCAGTTTGATCGCAGCATCGAGGGCTTGACCCGGCTCGGCAATGGCGCTCAGCATACCTGCGTCCATTGCTTCTTGCGCCGTAATCGGTTCACCGGTGAGCGCCATCTCCATGGCTTTGGCATAGCCCACTCGCGCGGGCAGTCGAAACACGCCGCCAGCCGCTGCAAACAGACCCACCTTAACTTCTCGAATACCAATCTTTGCATCGGTAGATGCAACCAACAGATCACAGGTAAGTGCTACTTCGCAGCCACCCGCCAATGCAAAACCGTTAACCGCACCAATAAGCGGCTTGGATGCGCCGTTTCGAACAAACTCGTTTAACGGCCCAATGTCTTCACCTCGAGCAAAGGCTTTCAAATCCATGCCTGCACAGAACGCACGACCGTTACCCGTGATCACACCAGCGGTTAATGAATCATCCGCGTCAAGTTCTTTTACAGCGTCATACAGCCCATGCGAGAGCGCGCCGTTGATCGCGTTCATCGCCTCGGGTCGATTCAGGGTGATTACCATGATTCGGTCGCGACGCTCTACCAGTACTGCTTGTTCTTCACTCATTATTTTCTCCCGTTATCGAGTCTTATTAGTGTCTCTCAGTGTCTGCTACATCATCGCACAGAATTCCCGGATTCCACCACTGACGCAGGCAGCTTGAGAGTGCTAGGGTGGTAAATATGAGCACCTCTAAGACAGACGCCTCGGGCGAGGCGCCAGACGACATGGGCGATCCGGAAACCACAGGCGGATTCTCAAAGAAGCACGCGCTTACCTTTATAACCATAACGCTCTTCATCGATGCCGCAGGCTTCGGCGTGGTCATACCTGTGCTGCCGCAGCTGCTGATGGAACTGTCAGGCGAGGGCCTGGCTGCTGCCTCCAAGTGGAGCGGCTGGCTCATCGCCACTTACGCTGCACTGCAATTTTTGTTTGCACCCATACTTGGCAACCTAAGCGACCGCTACGGACGCCGCCCACTACTTTTAGTCTCGCTGTTTCTCTACGGAATTAACTACCTCATCGCAGGCCTTGCAACCTCACTCTGGGTCTTGTTCCTGGGCCGCGCTTTCACCGGCATTGCGGGGTCAACCTACTCTGTTGCAAGTGCGCTCATCGCCGACGTCAGTCCGCCAGAAGAGCGCGCACAAAATTTTGGCCTGATAGGCATGGCCTTTGGCATGGGCTTTATTTTTGGCCCGGCTCTGGGCGGCCTGCTTGGCGAGTGGGATATTCGGGCGCCGTTTTTCGCAGCCGCCATTCTCGCCTTCTGCAATACGATCTACGGCTTTATTGTTCTAAAAGAAACACTGCCCTTAAAAAACCGAAGGCTTTTCGACATAAAGCGGGCAAACCCTGTTGGGGCATTGATGCATATTCGCAAGTACCCAATGCTCTTTGGGCTCTTAATCGCCATCTTTCTCTACAACATTGGCCATCACGTCTACCCATCTAACTGGAACTTCTACACCATAGAGAAGTTTGACTGGACACCCAGCGACGTTGGTTGGTCTATGATGCTAGTCGGTGTGCTTATGGCCTTTGTGCAGGGTTTCCTGATTCGCAAGGTCATTCCACTGCTTGGGGCACCGCGCACCGCCCTTGTTGGGTTTGTTGCCGCTGTGGTTGCCTATGTAGGCATCGCAACTGCACCCAACTCACTCGCAGTGTATCTGTGGTGTGTTGTGTCTTCGCTGTCGGGGCTTGTGATGCCGGCGGTACAAAGCATGATGTCTAATCAAGTGCCACAGTCTGAGCAGGGTGAACTGCAAGGCACCATCGCCAGCATGAGCAGCGTGGGGGCCATCTTCGGCCCCATCGCAATGACGCAGGTGTTTGCCTACTTCACACACAGCACTGGTCCAATCTACTTTCCGGGCGCCGCGTTCTTACTTGCGGGTATGCTGTCGCTATTTGCGCTAAGCGTATTCGCTGCCAACATTCGTCGACTGTTGGATTTGCGCCCGACCGCCGAGCCAAATGTGTAACGCCTAGCCAGCCTGCATGTTCTGCGTTAGCGCAAACGCTTTGGAATAGTCAGTACCCGACGCTCGCAAAGTATCCGACCAGTCGACCCACATGTCTTCTCCGGGCGGTCTTAAGCGGGTCTCGTCTAGGTCTTGCTTGCTAAAGTCGTACAACACCGCCTGGCGGATAACATTCGAATAGTTGTGCCCTGCCATGTGCGCGGTTCGGTGATGCCAAAACACAACGTCTCCTGCCTGGCCATGACAATCTATAGCCTGAGTGTCCTCAAGCAACGCCTCTATCTCGGCAAGATATTCCGGCGTGTGCAAGATGCCCTTGTGACTGGGCAGGTGCTCATAGAAAGGAATGCGTGGTTGGTCGTAGCTCATCGCAAAGGTGGGATACAGGCGCCGATGAGATTCGGGCCAAATTTTAAACGCGCCGCCATCTGGCGGAACATCATTGATCAAACCCACTATGCCCAAATTAAACGGGTGACCATCGGTGTGACAGAGATCGGGTTCCCGCGGTTTATCGCCATAGGGCAGCGTGCAATAAATGCCGCGCGTGGCCTGGGTCCCGAGCGCAGGGTCGACAGGTCCACCGGGCCAGGCCGGACCCTGGGTACCCATGGGTGTGCCGTCAACCACAGGCGGCTGCAGAGTACCTTTGCCTAAAAGTTGCTCGGCCATTGCACAGAGGGTTGGGTTGTAGACCAAATCAATCAGTAGCTGCTCGCTACCGAGCTGCCGTTGTTGCCAGCGATAGCCTTCCCGCAAGTGCAACGAGTCAGACTGTTGATCGCGTTCAGAGAAAGGCCCGGTATGGGTGCTGGGATTGTCGCGTTGCAAATCGCTGCCTGCCGGCAGATCACGCCACATTCGATCAACCGCCTCGGCACACAGTTGGGCATCGAAACCGCCGCGCACAATCAGATAGCCATTGTGTTTGAAAAACGCAATTTCGTCTTTGCTGAGCGTTGGGGAACGCATGACCTTACGCCCCTGTTCGGTGTTTAGTGTGTCGCCCAAAGCTTACCTGGGGTTCGAATGACTACTTGGAACTATGGCGGAGGACCAATCCTCTTTGCAACCAGAGGCAACCAGAGGCAACCAGAGCCCGCCAAGGCTCTGACAATTGCTATTATTAACCCGTTCACCAACGCCAAGCGGAGCATCCCATGTCCATTTCAGCCTCTACCACCGACGAGCTACTCGTCGAGCAAGAAGACTACGTTCTAACGCTCACCCTAAATCGTCCCGAGCGCCTCAACGCCATCACCACTGAAATGTTGACGGAACTCTCGAACAAGCTGTCTGAAGCCAATCGCGACCCGGACGTGCGCTGCATCATCCTGACCGGCGCTGGCCGGGGTTTCTGCTCTGGACTGGATCTGGTGAACACCAATGAAAACATGGAAGAGCGCAAGGGCAAATCCAATCGACCACGCCAGCTTTTTGATCTGCGCGGTGCACCGATTAATGTTATGTGGAGCATCGACAAGCCACTGATCTGCGCGATGAACGGCGCAGCAGCGGGTTACGGTATGGACATGACCTTGCTGTGCGACATGCGCATCGCAAGCACCAACGCCAAGATGGCAGCGGTAACCGCCAAGCGTAACGTGGTACCGGAAAGCGGAGGCACCTGGTTGCTGCCCAAACTAATCGGTTGGGGCAAGGCCGCAGAAATCTACTACAGAGGCCGCACGCTAAACGCGCAGGAAAGCCTCGACATGGGATTGGTGAACACCATTGTAGAACCCGATGATCTCATGCCCACCGCACGCGAATGGGCCCGCGAGATTGCCGACAACGCACCCATGGCCGTGCAAACCACCAAACGCATGATGCGTATGGGTATGGAAGAGTCTTACGACACAGCCGTGGATCATCTAATGGTTCACTTAGGTGCCATGTTTCAAAGCGAAGACTTTGACGAGGGGGTTAAAGCGTTCCTCGAAAAGCGTAAGCCCAAGTTCAGTGGTAGATAAAAACCTCAGCCCATGAACTGAACGGTTTCAGCCAGCGGCGCACGCTCTGTGCGAGCGCTGTTGGCGGGCACGTCAGGATCTTCATAACCAAAGCTGATGCCGTAGAGTATTTTGATTTCCGGCGGCAGACCAAAGGTCTCGCGGACAAAATCCGGGTAGTTTCTAAGCGTGCCTTGCGCGCAAGCGGCAATGCCATGCGCAGACATGGCCAGCAGCAGCGTCTGGGCAAACATGCCAACGTCGCTGGCCGTCTGGGTGCCAAAGAGTTCATGCATACCGAAAAAAGCGGCGTGGGGTGCATCAAAAAACTCGTAGTTACGCCGCTGGGCAACCGCTCGACCGGGCTTGTCTTCCCATTCGATACCCATGGCGCCCCACAGTGCCCCGGCACAGGCGCGTTTGCGATCTTGCCAGGGCGCGCCGGTGCGACCATCGGGCGCATGATCGGTGACGACTTTGTCGCCCCGGTCGTACCGCTCTAGAAAGCCCTGCCGAAGCGATTCGCACACCTCCCCCGAGGCGACGCACACGTGCCAGGGCTGAACATTTGTTCCCGACGGCGCCCAGCGCGCCGTATCAAACACCTTCTCCAGGGTGGCCTCGTCAATTCGATCGGGCAAGAAACCTCGGGTTGAGTGTCGCTCGCGAACCAGACGGTCGAATTGGTCCGCAACTTCTGTACCGTATTTCTGCATCTAGCGCTCTCCTGCTCTGGTCTCGCCACGAAAAAAACCGCAGTATGAAGCAACTAGTGAGAAACAGGAGTTATTCACCCGTGAAAATATTGAAAATCGTATTGATACTGGCATTGATTTACGTCGGCATCGTCGTCGCCTTTGAGTCTCTATTGGGCTACGCCCAACCGCAAAACGACGGCACGCTGGTTATTTCCATAACCGACGACGCGGGCGAATCTAATGATCGGGTGCTGAGTCGGCTTGAGCTCGACGGCAAAACCTACGTGGCCGTAAACCATTGGCCACGGGCCTGGTACAACAACGCTCTGGAACGTCCTGGCGTTAAAGTAAACTACGATGGCGCCACAGCAGACTATGTGGCGATAAAAGTTAGCGATGCCGAACACGACCGGCTGCAGGCCACACATCCGGTACCTATCCCAATGCGATTTCTAATGGGCTTTGCACCGAGGCACTTTCTACGGCTGGATCCACGGAGCTAGAGTTAGGGGCGCAGGCATGACTAACACCACACAGCAATTTGTTCTCAACACCTGGTACGCCGCCGCCTGGGAACATGAACTCGACGAAGCCGATAACCTGCTCGCGCGCACGATCTGCAACGAGAAACTGGTGTTCTTCCGAACCGAAGAAGGCAACTACACCGCGCTCGACGACCGCTGCTGTCACCGGGCCGCTCCCTTATCGATGGGCCGGGTTGAGGCAAACTGCCTGCGCTGCATGTATCACGGTATTCTGTATGACTCATCAGGCAAAGTGGTAGAGATTCCGGGTCAGCAACACATCTCAAAAAACATGCGGGTGCGCGCTTATCCGGTGTGCGCCAAAGGCGGCATGCTGTGGATCTGGATGGGTGATGCCGAGCGTGCTAACCCCGACCACATTCATGATTTTCCACCCCTATCCGATAAGGCAAACTGGCGCGGCTTCGACAAAGAGTCTTATCTGCATTACCAGGCCAATTGGATGCTCATCGCAGATAATCTGGCTGACTTCACACACGTCGCATTTGTACACACCAACACGCTCGGCGGTTCAGAGTCTTACGCGTATGAGTCTGTGCCCGATGAGGTTGAACCATTGGATACCGGGCTTGCGATCAAACGCTGGCACAAAAACAGCGGACCACCTCCGTTTCACAAGCGGGTGATTCCTGAGGCCGAGCACGCGGCGAAACTGGATCGTCTGAACGACATCGAAATGCACATGCCGGGTGTGTTCCTTATGAAGACGCTGTTTGATCCGGTGTCGTCAGAAAGCACCGACTCAAAACGCCGTGAGTACCGTAACTGCCAGTACATGACGCCCGAGACCTGGAACACTACACATTTCTTTTGGAACTACCTGCATAACTTCGATCTGGACAACGCGGCAACCACAAGCTCACTGCAAGACTCTTTGCTTGAGGGTTTTATGGAAGACAAGGTCTACATCGAAGAACAGCAACGGCTGCTGGAAGAAACCCCAGATTTTGTGCCCCGGGCGATCGCCGGCGACAAGGCGCTCACTGTGTTTCGTAACAAGTGGCGAGAGCTTTTGGACGCAGAAGCTCAAACGCAGGCGACAGACGAGGCACAACCGGTTAACACTAGGGCACTGATTTAGCCGACAGGCACA
>CAZFIA010000021.1:2111-21318 GCA_964519335.1 uncultured Pseudomonadales bacterium | reverse complement strand
GATTTAGGCCAGCTCCCCTACCTGGGTTGCCCGAAGGCGCTCGCGAATTTCAGCCAGGCTTTCATCGCGCACCAGCCGCCCGTCTACAAACACCGTCTCAAGCGCACAGCAATCTATGTGCTCCCAGGTAGATTGCTGCTCCAGCGTGAACGAGCCGTCAGTGGTTTCAGACACCGCAAGTAAACCCCGGGCAGACCGCTTGGTTCCATCGTCGGTTGCCGGGTCTTTGAATATCTCGCGCAATTCACCGTTCACCACGCCCGCCGTTGCTTTCATGGCAAAGCCAAAGGTATCTCGGGTGTTGTACTGATAGGTAAAACTACCAATCCCAAAGATGCTCACCGGCACAAAGCCTTTGGCGGCAACCCCTTCGCAAATCGCCTGACAGCGTTCAAGGGTAATGGAATCGCCATAGATCAGATTGATATGCGGGTCGAGTACTTTATATCCGCGTTCATTAACCGTGCCGCCAAACACTTCCCAGGCGAGTTCGTATGAGCCCTTGAACGCAGGCGAACCAGGTTCTGCTTCTGGATCGCCCACCAGGATCTTGACCGGGTCACCACTATCAGGTCGGATAGTAACCGTGCCATCGCGAGCAAGTATCGCGTCTTTAAGTTCTGGCAAGTACTCCGTCCAAACTTTCCAATAGTCCCAGGTATCAGCAACTATAGAGACAACCCCGTCGGCGTAGAGCTCGGTAATCAGCCGCCGAAAGGTCTCAACTTCGTTTTCTTTGGTTCCCATGCACATTACGGAATGCTCCGTAGCCGGTACTGCGCCACCCACCAGCTCTTCTTCGCAGTTCGCGCCGTAGTAGTCTTCAACAAAATCGATGGCGGGCACCGTGTCGGTACCGCAGAAGCTCAACAGGTGGCCCGCACCTGACAGCATCGCTGCTTCGGTGCCATACATGCCTCTATAGCTAAAGTCGTGACCTTGAAAGTCAACAAAGTCAGCATCACCGCCGGTCTTCTCACACCAGTATTCAAGAATTTGCCGATACTTTCGCGCAATGGTTGCAGACGTGCTGGGCCCCCAAACCACAGAGCTCAGAGAGGTCTCCAGGTAATTGGTGATCCAGAAAAATTGGGGCTCGGTGTTCCACATTACAAACATGGGCACGCCCAACGGCACCGCACTGCCTTCGGGTAACGCCTTAATCTCTATTGGCAGGTAGCCCAACTCATGCAGCGCTTCGATGTGATCGACCTCAATGTCGATGCCGGCATGCTTCATGCGTCTGGCGTAAGCGGCAACAACCTTCTTTTTTGGCTTGTTGAAGAAATCACGATTCCAGCGATCGATTAAGTACTCTTTAACAAAGTACTGCAAACCAAAAAGTACCACCCGATCAATGCCATCGATGCGCGATCCGCGCGGCGTCCAGTTAGAGAAAACGGTTGTTGTGCCCTCAGGGTATTGTGAGCGGTGATCAGCTTTGTAAAAATCAATAAGGGTTAACGGTGTGCTCATATCGACGTACCATTGTTGTAAATATCTGAATAGGGAACGGACTGCACTCCCTGCATCGGCTCACCGTCGTGAAGGTGAAAGCTGTGCAGCGTGTCAAAGCTTGAAAGCAGGGTTTTAGTGCCTTTCGTAAAGAGGCCGTGCGTAACGGCCAGGCTGAGAGTTCCTGCATTTGCGTTGCGCAGTTGTTCGGCAAGCCCGAGAAACGTCCCACCCGCATCGCAGATGTCATCAACGATGATGCAAGGCCGCCCTTCTAAATCGTTAACGGGTAAAGAAAAGCCCGACAATTTTCCGGTTAACGGATCGCGATGTTTCTGCGCCTGAATGACATCGGCACCGGCGAGCCAGTCGTAGGCTTTCTTTGCCGCGCCGGCATCGGGAATCACCACAATCGGATCTGCGTCGAACACTCCGGCACGCCGCCAAGCGGCAACGCTGTCCACCTGACTGAAGTGCTGCAGCTGCGCGGTCACTTCGCTGTGCGGATCTGCAACCACCAGGTCGATCTCTGCAACGATTTCCAGTGCAAGTTGAAGTTCGAACCCATCGCCTGCGTCGTTCCGCCGATCGTGGCGCGCAAACGGAAAGTAAGGAATGAACCAACGAACAGATGTGCCTCCGCGTCGCAGGATCCGATCAGCCGTGACTATCTGGCACAGGTCCGCAAAGCCTCTGGCGTCCGCTTCGATGGTATCGAGCTGGCTCAAATCCACCCCTTCACGCAGCCGAATATGGCTCTCGCCGGCCGGGTAGCTGAAGCGTTCAAACACCTGATCTAGAGTTGCGTAAGCCATCACTTGGGTTGCCTGTGATTTAATGTCAGGTAGACAATATATTGTCCAAGATTAAATGTCAACTAGACATTTAATGGATTTGCTTGGTACCTTAGGCCCATGCCAACAGATGACTACAACCCTGCAGACTTTCCGCCATTTGCCGTCACCGTCGATTTGGTCGTGCTCACCGTCAGGCCGCCGCAAATGGAGGTTTTGCTGGTACAAAGAAACGACGCACCGCATAAGGGCCAGTGGGCACTGCCCGGCGGATTTGTTGGGCCTGATCAGACCTTGCTTGAAGCGGCGCAAGTCAAACTTGCAGACAAAACGGGTATCGCCCTGGATCAAGCGCATCTGGAGCAACTAGGTACATTTGGTGCCCCGTCCAGAGACCCGCGCATGCGTGTGGTCAGCGTCACCTACCTGGCGATGGCACCCCATCCAGAAACCCTGGCAACAAATAGCGCACAGTGGCACCCCACAGATTCGGTGGCGCTCGAGACGCTTGCGTTCGATCACGCGGAGATCCTGTCGCAAGGCATCGAACGCGCACGCTCGAAACTGGAATACACCACACTTGCTACCACTTTTTGTGGAAGCACCTTTACGATGGTGGAACTGCGCGGGGTCTACGAGGCCGTATGGGGGTTGAAGCTAGATCCAGCAAACTTCCATCGCAAGGTGCTCGCTTCAGATAACTTCATTGAGCCCACTAACACCACCACTAGCGAAGGACGGGGTCGACCCGCAAAGCTCTACCGGGCAGGGAAAATGGCACTACTTCATCCCGCGATTTCTCGGCACACCGAAAAGCCAGATTAAAAACTCAACTTGTTGTCACGTTTTGATAGGGAGGCTCGTCTTATAGACAGGAACCTGTTTAAAGCGGCGGATAGCAATGACTCAGTCTCAATCAACCGAAGCAAACGTAAAGCGCCCGGAGCAATTAGAAGCACGGCTTGTTGCCGTGCAGGCGATCGCGGGCGGTTTGTTCTTTATCTTTCTGGTACTCCATCTCAGCAACAATGTGCTCGCCGGATTGGGGGCGGATACCTACAACACCTATCAGCGCACCGTTCGGGCTATTTACCAGCAGCCGGTGCTTGAGCTTTTGTTAGTGGTTCTACCACTTTTGAGCCACGTCATAGCGGGCGTGTGGTTGTATCGGATTCGCAAGAAGTGGCAGATGAATCGGGGACTAAGGTATCGGCTGCAAACCTGGGCAGGGTTCTTCTTGCTCCTCACGGTGTTTGGACACACGCTTGCCACCCGAGGTGTTTCTTTCTGGTACGGCGCCTTCCCGGAATTTGCCGGGATATCATTCTCTCTATGGTGGGTTCCAGCCTACTTTTATCCCTACTACTTCTTGCTGTTCATGGCCGGTCTGTACCACGGCGCTATGGGTGCCGGGATGATCGCGCGACGCCTGGGTATTATCCGGTCGGGTACAGCTAATCATGTTCCTTCAGCCGTGCTGATAGTAGGCGCCATCGGCGTCAGCATCTCTTTGCTGGCTTTCGGCGGTAAACTCTTCACCATCGACGACCCTCGTGACAATGACTACGCTCGACAATACGCTGAGTTTTTCGACATCGATCTAGGGCCGGGTGCATCCAACACGACGGGAAATAAATAGTTTGTCTGCTGATCGCACCACCGATATCAATACGGAAATTTTCGAAAGCCACAGACCAAAACTCTTTGGGATTGCCTATCGCATGTTGGGCACCGTAGCTGAGGCGGAAGACGCTGTGCAGGACGCCTATCTCCGTTGGCGGCAAGCGCAGTCGATTGATAACCCGGAGGCCTTCCTGGTCACTATCACCACGCGCCTGTGTATCGATCACTTGAAATCAGCGCGCGTAAAACGCGAAAGTTACGTTGGCCCCTGGTTACCGGAGCCGTTAATCACCGAAGCGGTTGCCGGACCTGAAGCTCAGCAGGAGCTGGCAGAGACGCTATCCTTTGCCTTTATGATGCTGTTGGAACAGCTGAATCCCGCAGAACGAGCGGTCTACATTCTGCGCGAGGCTTTTGATTTCAAGCATCAGGAGATCGCTGACATTCTGGGCCGAAGTGCAGCCGATAGTCGTCAGCTCAGTCGACGAGCGCACACCCATCTAAAACAACCCGCCAGGCGCTTCGCGGCCAAAGATGATGATCAAGAACGGCTATTTTACGAATTTCTGGCCGCCGCATCTGGTGACGATATGCAACCACTCTTTGACTTTCTTGCAGAGGATATAGTGGCGCGCTCAGACGGCGGCGGTAAGGTTCGCGCTGCACTGAAAGTGTTGGTGGGTAAGGCCCGCGTGATCGAGTTTGTGCGCCGAGTACTGCCACAACAAGACCCGAACAACGAGATAGCTGTGTGCCGGGTTAATGGTCAGCCGGCTATAAAACGGTCTGAAAACGGCAAGGTCACGGCAATAACCACCCTGCAGTTTGTCGACGGCAAGGTGCAACAGATCTTCATAGTAAACAATCCCGAAAAGCTAACTCATGAGGCGCTTTCGCAACGGGTGTTGTGATCCCTATCGGTAGCCAGTGCACTTAATAACCAATCGGCGTCTCTGGCAACAGTACGCCCACGCGCTGCGCATAGGCTTCCCACCCTTCCACAAGCTCGGCTAACATTTCCCCATGCGCCTCGGCAAGATCGTTCTGCTCACCGGGGTCTGCCTGCAAATTATAGAGTTGCCATTCGCCTGTGCCATAAGGTGGTGCTTGCAACAGAGCTTTCCAGGATCCGCGCTGTACCGCTCGACGTCCATAGGTTTCAGACGCGATCAACTCATTCTCGCCGTAGGGCGATTCATCGCCTTGCCATCGTGACAGCAAGGAACGACCTTCCATACCCGCCGACGGTTCACCACCAGCAAGCTCAATGAACGTCGGCGCAAGATCCATAACGCGCATATAGCTTTTGTCGAAGTCGTCGGTGTTCGATACGCTTTGCAGTGCTTTCGGCAAAGAAACAAACGCGGGCACTCTAATGCCACCCTCAGCAATCTTGCTCTTCGAATCTCTGAAGGGGGCAGCGCTCGCCCGGGCCCACGACGGACCCAGACTTAAATAAGAATCTCCAGTACCCATGTTATCGAAGGAGTTATCGAAGTTTTCCGCCACCCATTTGGCGATGGGCGGATACAATTCCATTGGATGTCCCTCCACGCCGTTATCAGAGATAAACACGATTAGCGTGTTGTCGAGCCGCCCGTTTTGCGCCAACTGTTCGAGCACTCGACCCACGTTAGTGTCTAGCCGTTCGATCATGGCCGCATAAATTTCCATCTTGCGGCTGGCGAATTTCTGCGCGTCTTCATCTAAGGAGTTCCAGGCCTTTGTGCCCGGTTCACTGGCAACAGCAACCGCCTCGTTTTCGACAACGCCTTCGCGCCGCGCACCGTTCATGCGTTGCTCTCGCAGAGCGTCCCAACCGGCATCATAGTTTCCGCTCTGCTTTTCTATATCTGCTGCCGGCGCCTGCAGCGGCCAGTGCGGCGCGGTGTAACCCAGATAGGCAAAGAACGGTTGGTCTGCTGGAGTTTCGCCGATGTATTGCAGAATTTTGTCTGTCATGAAGTCTGTGGAGTAAAAAACTTCAGGCAACACAAAGGGTTCGTCGTCTTCAAACCAGTGAGCTTTATCGAATCTCTGTAGTAGCGGCGTGTCATCGAAGTGGCCACCGCCACCTTCCATCAATACAAAACTGCGATCAAAGCCACGTGCACCCGGTCGCGTTTCCGGTTCGGCACCGAGGTGCCACTTTGCGGAGGCTAGTGTTCGGTACCCTAATGCAGAGAGTTGCTCAGCGACGGTAGGTACTTCAGGACTCAGTCGATTCTGATACTCAGGTGTTTGCGCCTGCAGCGGCGTTTCCAATCCAGATTGCGAGCCCATACCCGCCTGATGGTTATCCATGCCGGTTAACAACATCGCTCGCGTAGGCGCACAACTGGGCGCGGTATGAAAATTGGTAAATCGGGTGCCGGCGCGGGCTAGAGTGTCGAGATTGTTGGTCTCAATCTCCCCGCCGAACGCACCTAGATCGGTGAAGCCAAGGTCATCGGCCACAATCAGCAAAATATTGGGTTGCGTGAGAGGCGTGAGAGGCGTTTCGATCTGTCCCTCAGACGTACAGCCGCCTACAGCCAGAATTGCGCTACCCAGCAGGAAATAAAACACTCGCAAAATAGAAGAGTTCATTCGAATTGGTACACTGTCCCCGAACTAATTTTTTCCATGGAAAACCAATGGCCGAATTCAACACTATTAAATACAACGGGCCGGTTAATGGGGTCGCCCGAATTGTGCTCGCGCGTCCAGAGAAGCGCAATGCGCAAACCATGGAATTGCTGGTTGAACTAAACGCCGCTTATGATCTGGCGGCACAGGACGAAGAAGCGAAAGTTATTGTGCTCGCCGGCGAAGGGCCCGACTTTTCGAGTGGTCACGCGGGGCTTGGCAACCTGGACCTCGGCAGCTATGAACCTTCCGGCACCTGGTCGGTTAAGGGTTTCAAAGATAAGGGCCAGGAAGGCCACTGGGGCACAGAGCAAGAATTCTTCCTCGGCTTCTGCTGGCGCTGGCGCAACATTCCAAAACCTACTATTGCTGAGGTGCAAGGCTGGGTGATTGCAGGCGGGCTTATGCTGATGTGGCCGAGTGATCTGATTGTTGCGGCAGAAGATGCCAAGTTCACCGATCCCGTTGTCGCCTTTGGCGTAAACGCGGTGGAGTACTGCGCACACCCCTGGGAGATGGGTGTACGTAAAGCAAAAGAAATGCTCTTCACCGGCGACGTAATGACAGCCGAAGAAGCCAAGTCAGTTGGAATGGTGAATCACGTTGTGCCGCTAGACGAACTAACCGGGTTTACTACTGAACTCGCGGAGCGCATCGCTAAACGACCCAGCATGGGTTTGAAACTTGCCAAGCAGTCGGTAAACCAGGCGCAGGAAGCGCAAGGTATATGGGGCGCGCTGCAATCCGCCATGTCGCTACAACAGTTGGGGCATGCGCACGCACGCATTGTTCACGATGGCATTCCTGTTGATCCTTCTGGTCAAGCCGCTATTCAAGAAATACTCGCAAAGTGGAAAACCAAATAGGCCAGTACAAAAGAGTTTAGAACAGCGGCCGACTCCGCCAAAAAGCCACGGCAGGAACCGCAAACAGCGCCCCGGCAATAGCAGCCACTAAAAGGCCACCAGACTGCTGTTGTATTAGCGGCCAGAGGAACATCGCCAGAGCAACCTGGGTGCTGTAGAGGCTACCGAGTAACCAGGCCCAGGGTTTCATGGCCCACAGACCCCAGGCGAGCCCGGCGTAAACCACCCAGTGCACCACCCCGCCGACTTTGGCCTGCCAGCCGTGGAATATAAAGCCGAACCAAACGTCCTCATCCTCAGCCAAGGGTTTAAACACAACATCAAACGGGCTGTAGATGAACGTCATGAACAGACAAAAAAGCAACACAAGATTTAGCCACAGCGGTCGCTTTGCCCATTCGGTTTTAAATCGGGTCTGAAGGTCCATCCAATTACTCCTTACATGCGCGACCGGGTAAGTTGAACGTCAGCGTTTGCCCAGGCGGTGGCGAACTCGGCTCGCACCTCACCGGCTTCCTCCGCCTTGCCCTGCATTTCGAGACTTTGCATCAAACCGTACAGCGCCCAGCCGTTGTTCTGATTCCAACGCAGGTCACGACGATAAACCGCCTCGGCCTCCTCTGCTTTACCTGCATCTATTAGTGCAGCCCCTAAATAGTGCCTTACAGGTTGTGCCCAATCCGGCGGTTCGGTGTAGTTGTTTTGATCTTCAATAGCCACGGCTTCTTTAAACGCAGCAACCGCAGCGTCCATGTCGCCATTGGCTTGATGTATCTCACCCTCGAGCCCAAAGGCCGCAAGCTTCAACACCGCTGATGCCGGTGTTGCTCCAACGCGATACTCATCCGCGTTGGGCGCGTTAGCAAGCGCGCTTAGCTTTTTAGACTCAGCACGCGCTTTGTCTAACTCGCCCATTGCAACGTAAGCACCACCGAGCGTGTAGCTCCAGATGCCATCTAGATACGGTCGGCCTGAGTAAGCAGGCTCGTGGTCTATGATCTTGTCCCATTGGCCGAATATCCGATTCACAAGCCACGGGCCCGACGCTCTTTTTTGTCCCCCGCGGTAGTCAACAGTTGCCGGGGTTACGGTCGCCGCTGATTTTTCGGCAGCCTCAATGGCTACTGCGTAGTTGCCTTGCACTGTGGCGGCGTAGCGAATGAAATCGATCGCGTGTGCCGCATGAATTCGGTGCGATAGCGGATAGGTGCCGAGGTTAGGCAGCGGTAAATCGCCCCAATACTCTGCAAACTGTTTATCGACTTCTTGGGAGCGCACGTTGTTGCTGATGGCCTTGGCGTACTGCCCAACACGGACATAGATATGCGCCGGCATGTGCACCACGTGCCCGGCGATAGGCATGGTGGCTTCCAGCCGATCAGCCGCACCAAGCGCGCGCTCTGGTTCAAGCGATGCTTCAAGCAAGTGAATGTAGAGATGGTTGGCACCAGGATGGCCCGGGGTAATCGCCAGCACTTTTTCAAGAGCGGCCGCAACTTCAGCGGTCTCTGACTTTGGCTGCCCCTGCGCGTCCCAATAATCCCAACGCCCTATCGACATATAGGCCGCCGCGTACAACGCGCCAACATCTGGATCTTCTGGGTACTTATTGTGTAACGAACGCGCAGCATCGAGGTAGGCTTGATCACGCTCAGCGCTATCAGGATTGCGCTCCTGATCGTATAGCACGGCAAGCGCGGTTATGAGTTCTTGTTCCAAAGGCGTTGCATTGTAGATTAGCGAAACCGCACGATCGATTGCCTTCTTTCCTTCACCTTTGGGGTCGTCTGGCAGACGCGCATAGCGGCTATTTGGATTAGGGCCCATCGCCTGGGCCATGCCCCACCAGGGCATGGGACTCGTCGGGTCGAGCCTGGCGGCCTCTTGATGCGAAGCGATTGACTCCGGAAAGTAAAACCCCCACGCAAATCTCAGCCCCTGATCAAAGAACGCCTGAGCCTGCAGGTTATCTGTGCTTATCGGACGGCTATAGGTGCCAGACCCTGGAACAATTACCGCGACCGCATCTGCGTCAGCAGCACTTGCCGCGCTTGGGGCGCTTGGGACACCGGTGCCCTGTGTCGCAACGACCGCAGGCGTCTCAGCACAACCCCCCAGCAGAAACACTAGAGCCAATAGAAGAAGTGGAACAATCAGTCGACCTGGTAAACCCGCACGTCGAACTATCTCGCCCCCGCTCGCTGCAAAACCTGTATTCATGTTGCCCCCAGCACAAAACCAATGTTACCCAGCTCCATCGTAGAGGTTATAGTCAACCCAGTACATTCGAAAAGATCAGACTCGGAGACCCCAATGAAGCCAGCTACCGTACCGGGTTCAAGCAACTTCTTCCTCGACGGCAATTTTGCCCCCATCGCTGAAGAAAGAGACGCGCAAGACATGGCGGTAACCGGGCGCATTCCAGAGGATCTGGACGGCAATTTTCTAAGAGTCGGCCCCAATCCCGCCTACATTTTCAGCGAAGAGGCGTACCACACCTTTGACGGCGACGGCATGATTCACGCCATCGAGTTTCGCAACGGTTCTGCTCATTACCGCAATCGTTACGTCCAAACCGAAGGCTTCAAGCTCGAGCAGGCGCAAGGAGACTGGGTGTACAAGGGCATGAATTCAATCATGGACCCAACACCCAATCGTGTACCTGAGGGTGCGCCAGCAAACAAGAACCTGGCTAATACCGCATTTGCGTACCACAACAACACGCTTTACGCCTTGCACGAACCTTCGCAACCCACCGTTATCTCACTGCCAGAGCTCACAACCGTAGGCGCCACCGACTTCGACGGCAAACTAAAGCATCCCTTTACTGCGCATCCCAAAGTCGATCAAAAGAGCGGCGACATGATGACCTTTGGCTACTCCTTTGCGCCGCCATTTGTCAGCTACTCCGTGATCGACGCCTCCGGCAAACTCGTGCATTCCGCCGAGGTGAATATTCAAAAACCGGTGTTCATGCACGACTTTGCGGTCACTGAAAAATACTCATTGTTTCTCGACTTTCCAATCACGCTAGACATAGAACGCGCCATCGCGGGAGGTCCTGCGCTCGATTTTGAACCGGAGCATGGCTCTCGTATTGGCGTTATGCCCCGGTTTGGTACAGACGCAGACGTGCGCTGGTTCGAGGTAGAAACCGGCTCGGTAGTACACACGGCTAACGCGTGGGACGAGGGCGATGAGGTGGTGTTGCAGGCCTCCCGGTCTAAAACATCAGACATCGCTGGCGCCGGCCTATCTGCCGAAAATTTGGAAGATACCCAGGGGCTTCTGTATGAATGGCGAATCAATCTGATCACCGGCGAAGTTAACGAACGAGCACTCAGCGATGTTCACTGCGATTTCACTCGCATAAACGACACGCTCGCCTGCCATAAAACGCGCTTCGTCTATGGCGCCGTCTTCAATCCTGAGCGACCTTTCACCTTTGATGGGGTTATGAAGTTCGACAATAACACCAACACCACGGACACCTTCAAGTACGGCCCGAACCGATTTGGTGGTGAGGCGGTCTTTGCTCCAAAAACAGGCGCGCAGACCGAAGACGACGGCTACCTGGTGTGCTTTGTTCAAGACGAAGCAGCCGATGCGAGCGAATGCCTGATCATCGATGCCACAAATCTTGCCGCCGGGCCGGTTGCGACCATTACCGTGCCCTTTCGGGTGCCCTACGGATTCCACGCGGGCTGGGTGGGGGCGGCGTAGATGGCAATAAAGGTAATCGGCGCCGGGTTTGGCCGCACCGGTACCCTGTCACTAAAAAACGCGCTCGAACAGCTGGGTTTTGGCAAATCGCATCACATGGAGGAAGTAATCAAGAGCCGCGCGCAGGTTGATTACTGGTCAGAGATTGCTCAGGGTCAACCCGTCGACTGGCCCAAAGTGTTTGAGGGTTTTCAGTCGACTACCGACTTTCCTGCCTGTTCGTATTACCGAGAATTAGCTGCGGAGTACCCCGACGCCAAGATCGTATTGAGTGTGCGCGACGAAGACAGCTGGTATCGAAGCGTGGAGCAAACCATATTGCCCGTGTCAGAGTCGATCCCTAAATGGTTGGTTGCCGTACTACCCAGGGCACGGATCATGAACAAAGCCATTCAGCGCATCGTTTGGCAAAACACGTTCGATGGTAGAGCGCGCGACCCGGAACATGCGAAAGCCGTATTCCGAGACCACAATCAAACCGTTATCGACAGTTTTCCGAAAGAAAGAGTATTGGTTTTTCAGGCTAAGGACGGATGGGAGCCTTTATGTGCCTTTCTTGAGGTTGATGTACCCGCAGAGCCCTACCCTCATCTGAACGATACCGCAGAGATGCTGAGGCGCGTTAAATTTCTTAAGGCTCTAAATTGGCTGCCGCTCGCTCTCGCAGTAGTACTTGGAGTTATCCTGTTGGCGGCCCTCTTCTAATTAGCCTAAACAATTCATTCACTTGCATAGGTGAGAAACGATGTCAGAACCCACACCCACATTTCGTATCACGCCCGTCGATAAGGGCTTCAGCTTCGAGTTCGATGTCGCTGCCAACGGCGAAGACCGGCAGCGCAAGCGGGCTGTGTTCGGCGAGTTCGAAATGTTCTGTGACGAAAGTGAGCAACTGGGTGGAGATAACAGCGCGCCACCCCCGCTTGCCTACTTTGCATCTTCGATCGCGTTCTGACTCATGACCCAGCTCGCTCGTGTTAGCGAAGCAAGGAAAATAGAGCTTGACCGGGTTAACGTCACCGTCACCCCAAGCTTCGATCAAACCGGATCAATCGGCAAAGATGATATTCAAAGCCGCCTTCTGGGTGTGGCAACCCATCTGGAAATTGATGCTGATGCAGATTCTCAAAAAATTAGCGCCTTGATCACAACAGCAGAACGCATGTGTTTTCTGCTGGATGCGATACGCAACACTCACACTGTAGCGTCAACTGTGTCTATCAACGGTGCTTTGGCTGACTAGGGGAAGACTTGCGCATCTTAGAACAACGCCAATGCCCAGCACGATTCCGGCAGCGGCAATGGCCAATTGCAGCGTAACTTTCTCTCCGACGAAGAGCACTCCCATTCCCGCTGCAATCAGCGGCACACTTAGTTGTAGTGTCGCCGCGTTGACCACGCTGATCTGGGGCACCACTCGATACCATATGACATAGCCCAGCCCAGAGGTTACCACTCCAGACAATAGTGCATAGAAGACGCCGTGCAGATCGTAGCTTAAGTGGCGCAGCGCAATCAGGCACAGCAACAAGCACATGGGGACAGTCCGAACAAAGTTACCCGCACTCATAAGTGTGGGGTCGCCACCCCTACCTCGCAATGTATAAACCGCCCAGCTCACGCCGGCCAGCACCATGAGCCCAGCACTGGATAAATCAGGAGCGACCGCACCCGGAGATAACAGATAAATCACGGCACTACAGGCAATGATAAAGCCAACCCATTGCGTGCCATTAAATCGGCTGCCGGTTGAAAATCCATAGATCAACATAGACACCTGAACGGCGCCGAACAATATGAGAGCGCCAGTGCCGGTGTGCAGTTGAACGTACGCATAAGAAAACGCGACAGCATAGAAAAATAGCGCTAGCGCTGATCGCCAACTCCCCTCTTGCACAGGCAGCTTTCGGGTCTGAAAGAAAACAACAAGTGTCAGGAAAATCGCGCCTGATATCAGTCGAATAGCACTGAAACTGGCCGGGTCAATTTGAGTCTCAACCAGAGCAAGGCGTGCCAGTAGGCTGTTGGCAGCAAACGCTGTCATAGCCAGGGCAGCAAGCCCTGCTAACAACGCCAACTAACCACCACCCACTGTTCGCAGAGCAACACTGGTACTGCCACGTAACTCGCCAGCCAGACTGCTAAAACGCACAAAGGCTCTGTTGGCGGCGGGGTTGAAGGGAATGTCAGCGCCCGCCTCACTAAGCTGAGCAAATATGGAGAAGGTTGCGATTGCTCTTTCTTCAAGTGCGACCACGGTACTTGCTGCCATCGGCGACAAACAGACCCCGGTTAACGGATTGGTTTCACACACCAGCAAATTCACGGGTAGTACGGTAGCTCCCGTATCCGCAGTAACCTCAATAGTTTCCGTTACTCCCAAGTTGGTGGTTGCAACCGCGAAGGCGCCGATTCCGCTTCCCCTGCGGATATCAGCAATGCCATTGTTCCCGGCAGTCGCAACAATCGCGATTACATCTGCACCAGGGCTCCCTAGAGCCGCAAGCCGAAACGTATTAACACCTATAATCTCGCTCGCGGAGCCAGCAGAGTTACCACAACTAAAATCAAACTCTATCTCGGTGCTGCTAAACGGGTTGATTGGCTGAAAAGAAAACACCAAAGTCGCGAACCCATTAGCCGCGATGTCGATTTCTGGATTTGCTCCACCAATCGCTACATTGGTGGCAGGGTTGGTCTGAAAATACTCAAACACAGCAGGCACGTCTGTAATAGGTTTGATCCGGCAACTGGCTGCAACCTGGTTAGACGTATTTACAATAGTTGCAAAAGCGGTCGCAATCTCACTCGTGCTAATCGACCGACTGCTGGGAAGTATTGCAGACACTGGCGCCCTAACGTTCACGAACTCAGTGGTTTCAGTGATCAGTATGACCTGCTCTCGGCTCAAACCGGCAGAAACATCACCCAGGACCGGAATCTCGGGGAAGTCACCGCCCAGATCCTCCGTACATTCGGCCGCGATTCTGTCGACGACCTCCATGCCCGCGGCATTGATAGTTCCAAACACCGTTGCACCGCCGTCAATGGAATCAATCTCGCCAAAAATTGGGTCGTTGTTGTTCGCCACGTTAATAAACCAGGCATTGGTTGCACCGTCTGGTTGTCCAGGGGGCAGGACCATTGAAATTGTGCCGCGCGTATTGCTTTGATTGAATTCGTTTGCAATGGGATCAAGCTCGCGAATGCGAGTAACGCCGGTAGGGCTATCTTGAGGAAAGCTAAACCGTCCGGCTTCTATCAGTTGCGGGGTGCCTTCTCCACCCGGCAGACTGCGATGAAAGAACGTGTTTTCGTAGTCGCCACTGGTCAGGTACTCCATAAAGTTGGCAACGGTGGCGGGTGCTGCTTCGGGAGTCAGCGTTACAAATATATCGCCGAGATTGGTACGCAATCGAATAGAATCTTGCGCATAAGCACTCGGTATTGCGCCCGACAAGACGAGCAGCAGCGCAAACAACCATGTATGAGAGATCAAACCAGGTTGACCGGTCTGTAGGTAGAGTCCATTTACAAACATGCTGAAAGCCTCACAAGGATCCTGGCCAGCAATCTGGCGCATCGAAGTATAGCCTCGTTCAAGAATTTCGCACGAATCAGGAGCCATGGTGTATCGGCACGTATACTGCTTGTTTCACCAGGCTAGGTTCTGACAGAGGTATCTCTTATGCGTCGATGGGTCTTTTCGATCACGATCCTCATCTGTGCTGGTTCAATCAGCGCACAAGAGTTGGCTCGAGAGCCAATCCAGCCATTGGTTTTGTTTACCGACTTTGGCACCAGCGAACGTTTCGTGGCCAGCATGAAAGGTGTCGCTGTAACCGTCGACCGTCGCTTACAGATATTCGATCTAACTCACGACATAGAGCCACAGAATATTTTTCAGGCGTCATTCGTGCTAAACGGCACTATTGAGTACTGGCCCGAGGGTACGGTCTTCGTAGCCGTTATTGATCCCGGCGTGGGTACGTCAAGAAAGTCTGTTGTGGCTAAGACCGGTACCGGGCACTACATAGTCACGCCAGACAACGGCACGCTCACCTTTATCGCCGACACCCACAAGATTGTCGCGATGCGCGAAATTGATGAATCGGTGAACCGCCGTCCAGGTACCGAAGACCTGCATACGTTTCACGGCAGAGATGTATACACCTACACCGGAGCACGGCTGGCTGCCGGAGTAATTTCCTTCGAAGGCGTTGGTCCGGAGCTTCCGCCAACTCCCCAAAGATTTGACTATGCACAACCGCACGTGTCTTCTGAAGGTGTAATAACCGGCCAGCTAATCAACGTCGAGCGGCCCTTCGGCAACATCGTAACCAACATTCCAAAAACATTGATGCAAGCCCAGGGGCTGGAGGATGCCGACAACCGGCAAATCGAAGTGCGCATAACGAATGGCAAAGAAGTAGTTTTTGATGGCTCTATGCCGTACGCCAACTCGTTCGGCTTTGTTGGTGTAGGTGAGCCATTGGTTTACGCAGACTCACAAGAAACGGTTGGGTTAGCCGTACGCAATGGAGACTTCGCAAAAACCTACAAGGTCGGAGCCGGTGCCGGCTGGTCTATTCGATTAACTGCCACTACTCCGGCAGCCGATACGCTTGCAAAAAGTCACCGGCTGGAGCTGGCGAGGTGAAATGACCGCCAGCGGCAATCACAACATACTGACGGCCATCATGTGTGTAACTCATGGGAACGGCATTACCCGTAGACGGTAGCTTTGTATTCCAAAGCTCTTCGCCGTTATCAATCGACAAAGCGCGCAACCGACTGTCGGTAGTGGCTGCGATAAAAATCAATCCACTCGCAGTAACCATCGGCCCACCCATCTCAATACCGCTATCAATGAAGTGGTAGACGGGCCATGGCGCAAGACCCTCGAGCGTACCCAGGGGCAGTTGCCATAGAATCTCACCCTTCTCCAGATCAACAGCGGCAAGCGTTGACCAGGGGGGTTTTGTACAAGGCACGCCTAATGGCGACGTGAGCAGATCCATTTTTACGCAATAGGGTGAGCCATTCTGGGGAAAGCCCAGCCCTTTTGGACATTCATCCTGCTTCGCGAGGGCCACAGTGATCGGCAAGTGCTTGGTGTTCGCCACCATGATCTTCCGCTTGAGATCGATCGCCGGCGCACCCCAGTTGTTACCGCCCAGATTAGAAGGATAAAACGCCGTGCCGCTAAAACTCGGCGGTGTGTAGATAGGGCCAGTGGTTAATTCTTCGAGGCGTTTTTTGCACCGTCCTTTATCCCAAAAGGTCACTCCCCAGGCGTCATCCGGAGATATACCCAATTGGTGCAATGGCGGCGGCGCCGTCGGAAACGGTTGCGTAGGACTCAGATATTCGCCGGGAACCGCACCCGTCTGAGGCACAGGACGCTCTTCAACGGGAAACAGGGGCTTGCCGGTTTCTCGATCGAGCACAAAGGTCATGCCCATCTTGGTCACTTGCACCACCGCCGGTCGCTCTTTGCCGTTAATCGTTAGGTCAACCAGGCTGGGTTGAGCGGGAACATCAAAATCCCAAATGTCGTGGTGCACCGTTTGAAAGTGCCAGGCAACCTCGCCCGTTTCTGCGCTGAGCGCCACGACCGAGCTTGAGTAGTAATCCTGATGTCCATCTCGATCGCCACCGTAATAGTCGGGAGAGGAGTTGCCCGTGGGAACAATAACCAAACCGAGCGCGGGATCTACAGAAATGGTGGACCACACGTTGGTCGAGCCCGCGACGAAGTTTCCATCCTCATCTCTTTGTGGCCTGTCCGGGTGCACCGGATTCCACCCCCAAACAAATTCTCCAGTGCGAACGTTGTAAGCGCGTACCACGCCAGATGGCACATCTGGGCGAGTGCTGTCGATTATAAATGCGCCAGTGACGATCAGATCGTTTATCAACGCAGGGGCACTGGTAACACTGTACTCACCGTCACCATGCTCGGTGAGGCCTTCCGTCAGGTCCACTTCACCATTGTCGCCAAAATCACCACAGTGCTCGCCGGTATCGGCATCAAGCGCAACAAGCCGCGCATCCAAAGTGCCCGCGATGATCCGTTTGCTGCAGTGCGCGGCTGGAACAGCGGGGTCTTGCCAGAAACTCACGCCGCGACAGTTGGTCAGGGCTTCTTGCTGCATGTTTACCTTGGCGTCAAAGACCCACTTTTCTTTGCCGGTGCCGGGATCGAGCGCCACAACATTAGAAAACGGTGTGCAGTAGTAGAGGGTGTCGTTCACCTTAATCGGCGTGCCAATAAAGCTGCTTGGCCGGCCATTTATCGAATCAGCGTCGTAGCCTTCGGTGAGCGCCTGTTCGCCCGATCGAAAATCGCCCGAGCGATGCGACCAGGCAAGCTTCAACCCAGAGACATTGGTTGGTTTGATTTGAGTTGCTTCGGTGTAGTGCCCGCCACCGGGAAGCCCGCCATAGGCCGGCCAGTCGTGCTCAGCCTGCTCACCCGCAAAGGACGCCATCGATAGCCCCAATAACGCAGATACACAAAACCACAACCTGAAATGCATGCGTATCCCTCCCCCTGAATCACCGAACATCTGTGCCAAACCCTGTGAACTGCCCATTTCCGCTCGTAAATTTAGGCCGCAATGTGATGTCCATCCGCGATTTGGGTCGGACAAGGTACTAGCATCACCAGACGAATAATCGGAGCAGCGGAGGCTCCATACTATGCTTAAAGCAATAGTGATCACAGGTGTACTGGCAGGTGCAATCTTCGGCGGAGGAAAGCTCTACCTCCACGCTCGCGTCGCCCACGCTGTAGATCAAGTCATCGCCTCCCAAAGCTCAGCCGCTGAAATTTCTTATAGCGGAGTCACTTCTTCGCTCACGGGCGAAGTGGGTATAGAGAATCTGCACATCAAACCCCACGGCGTTGCGGACTCAGTCAAGATAGACAGCGTTACTGTGCAGTTTCCAGGACTGGGTTACGTCGCGCAGCTGGAAGATAACTTCAAATCCAAGAACTACCCGGAGAGCTTGTTCCTTTCGGTAGACAATATGTCCCTGAGCACAAGCGGCGCTCTGATTCGCACGTTCGAGGAGGCTGCCGCAGCTCAAATGGTAACATCAGATGGCAACAGCGGTTGCGTGAGCCCGAGCTCCGGTACAGCTTCTCAGCTGAGAGAGCTTGGCTACGATCGTTTAGCAATCGATTACACAGCAGGTTATCAACACGACTCAACCACCGGTGAACTCAGCCTCAGTGGCCAGATAAAACAGCATTCTGCAATGGATGTGCACTACGAAGTGGTGGTTCCAATGACATCGCTCAGCGACGCGGGCGCCGCTGTGTTTATGGCCGATCCGGCACTCGTGAGAGGATCCTTCAGTATCCAGGACGACGGCTACTACGATCGACTAGTGGCCCATTGCAGCAAAATCGAAGGCGCAGACCCCGCAACAATCACTAAAGACTTGCTTAGCGTCTGGACTGAGCAGATGTCTGCAATGGGTATACCGCCAGATCAACAGATGCTGTCTGACTACCATCAGTTCTTAACCTCAGGGGATAGTTTTACGATGAAGGCCATACCCCGCGAGCCCGTTAGATTTCAATACTTGTCGCTGTACGAACCTAAAGACATTCCAAACCTGCTCAATATCGCAACCGCTGCGCACTAGAACCTGTCACGACCGGGCAGCTCGAGGTTGTTGATTCTCTGTTTGCCTAACAGCTTCAACAACAGGTTTCTAACCCTGCGTAGCCAGGGATAGAAAAATCGCGCCGCGCCCCGGCGTGCAAACAGAAACCGGCTAACTAGCCCGAAAGCGCCGCGCCCGCGCTCCGCAACAGTAAGCGCATGGATGGCGTCTGCGCCATAGTGCAGCTCATCACCGATTTCTACCACCATGCCTTCATCTATATCCAGGCCGAGGTGCGTGATACGCCGCATAAGCTCAGAATCCTCCCGAGCATCCAGCAACTCGACGACCGGTGTGCCTGAAAGAGAATCATCCTGTCGCTGCGAGCCCGATTGGACCAATTCACAATAGAGGTGACACACCGGACACTCCCGGTCGTAGACCACACGGATTTTTTCTCCTGACATATCTTCTTCCTGCATCTCTTCTTCCTGCATC
>CAZFIA010000021.1:0-2011 GCA_964519335.1 uncultured Pseudomonadales bacterium | reverse complement strand
TCTTCTTCCTGCATCTCTTCTTCCTGCATCGCTATTTCACAGCAACAAAAACAGCCGCGTTGCCAACCATCGACACCTCAACCTTACTGAAGTAGACCTTGAGAGCCCCTTTCAGCTCATCAACTCGATGATTCGAATTGTTAAAGATGCCCAGACCATTAAGCGCTCGCATAAGTAACCAGGACGCAATGCCGTCTCGGAATTTGTCCGGAATGAGGGTCGCACCAAAAAACACACCCTCTTCTTCAAGTGCGGCATGCACGTTCTGAAAAATGGCCTGATTACGACTAAACCGCCCGGGAATACAGTGCAATACGTAGTTCATACCCACAGACTTAAATCCACGAGCGCTGATAGGCAGCGGCTGTTGAATATTATGCTCAAGCATCTCTGGTGCAAAGGCCGCGAGCCGCGCGCCGGATTTGGCCAGGCAGCGTCGATTCAAATCAGAGAGCAACAGTCGGTCCAGGAACTCAGCACACAAGGTGCGCTGCAGGAAATAGCCACTACCTACACCCACTTCGAGGTGGTTGTTGGAAATGTTGTCGGCGTAGTTATCCAACAGAAGCGCCGTGGGACAGCGCCAGATGGATCCGGTGACAAACTTGTAGAGCCCAGTATCGTATAGCCGGTGACTCATGGTTGAGAAAAACATCTGACCAACGCGGGTCCAGTTGTTCAATGTGTTGGGAACAGTTGGGGTAGACATCAGTGACTCCTTACCGCAGCAGTTAAAAATGCAGGTTCAGGCTCAGTTGTTCGCGCAGGTGTTGTTGCAGGTATGGCTACAGCGGTTCCCGCAACTGCCAGTAGGTGTTCGAGACAGGAGGAAAGATCGGGGTAGCGAAAGCGATAGCCTGATTCCAGCGTTCGAGTAGGTTTAACGCGCTGCCCGAGCAGCAATATAGTTGAGCGATCCAGCCCAACAACCGCTTTGATGAGTGCTGCGGGAATGCGACCAATAACCGGCCGGCCAAGTCCATCGGCAAGCAATTGCGTGAACTGTTGGTTAGAGACAATGCCGGGAGCTACAACGTTAAAGATGCCCTGCATCTCGGCGGAGTCGATTGCATGCAAGAAAATTCCAACGGCGTCATCAACATGTACCCAGGGAAACGGCTGCACACCTGTTCCCATACCTACACAAAAACCGCGCCTGAAAGCAGCATGCAGCAGGGGGAAAATACCCTGGCTAGGCCGCAACTCAGCAGCCAGTGATTGTTTCGCCGCATCGCGGTGACTATCGAGCACGATACCAAGGCGGAGTTTTACGTGACGCACTCGCTGCGTATCGATGTCCGCCGCCGCTTCTTCCCAAAGCCGCACCAGCCGAGCGGGATAATCGACACCCACGGGTTCAGAGCGCTCGTCAAGATCAAAGTACTCCTCGTTGCTCTGAAACGCCTGGGAGCCATAGAAGCACTTTCCGGCAGTAGAGATGAATAGTGCCGGTGCGCTCTGTTTGGCGTTGATGGCTTGCACCAACGCCTGAGTGGTCTCAATGCGAGAACGAAGCACTTCATCCCGGTAAGCGGCACCCCACCGTCTACGCATGTCGAGAATGTGTTTGCCGGCCAGATTGATCACAACATCGCAGTCGGGAATGCCCTGGGCCTTGATCTCGTCCCAGGTCAGTCGGTCTTGTCCTGGGCTGCGCGAGATCCAGGTTACCCGGTCTCCTCGCGCCCGCAGCGCCTGGGTAAGGGCCCGGCCAACAAAGCCGCTGCCGCCGCCGATCAGGATGTGTTTGCTAGTGACGCTAGATTGCATGAAGCACCTCGTTTTGACTCAATTAGTGGCGCAACAGCCTGGTTGCGACGGTGTGAGGCAAAATTAGAGCTTCGGGGGTCTATGCCGCTTCCTGCTCGATAAGCGGCGATACAAAAAATAATTTAGCTAACTATATCAATAGGTTGCGGGCTTCCAGAATGATCATTGAGGAGACCGGAAAGCCGTATAGGAAGCGTTTAGGAAGCTACGATGCAGTTGCCGAACGCCGATAGGCCCCCGG
>CAZFIA010000020.1:6142-39513 GCA_964519335.1 uncultured Pseudomonadales bacterium | reverse complement strand
GCCCAACGGAGAAGGTGCCATCCGTCTGGGCATGGATCAGAACCGACGCAAAAGCTATTCAACCGACGACGACTTTTGTGCTGCCTATCTACAAGCGGTACAACACTACGAAGAAGTGCGACGAAGAATCGATGCCGGCGAATCGCTAGACAACGAAGAGCAAGCAAGGCGCGCCAACATGGAAGCATTCACCGCTATGCAGCCACTGGTGGTTGGCGACGTTGTACAGGTTACACCGAATGTGCCCCACTCTCTGCAAAACGGCGTCCGCGTTTTCGAATTTCAAACACCCACCTACGAACGCAACATCATCTCCTTCAATCAACAAGTGCGCACCCAGGATCATTGGGATTCAAAGTACGCCGTCGCCAATATGTCGCTTGATGGACCAACCGCGCCAACCATAGAAATTCTAAAGAAAACCCAAGATCAACTCACAGAACGCATTGTCGACTTCGAAGATTTTGACGTTGTGCGCGCTAAACTCACAAGTAACCACAGCATAGATGCAGACCTCGCCAACGGTTATCTGATGGTGGCGATGCTCGACGGCGATCTAAGTATCGACTGCGCGGCCGGCACTCTGGAACTTGCGGCAGATACAGGGCAGTGCGCCGCTCTTGTGCCTGCGAGCGCCAGGGAGGCGCGGTTTGTATCGAGCTCGAACGGCGCCACCCTGCTCATCGCCCGCCCTAAAGCTCACACGGCTGATAAGATACCTACGCAATAATCTGATCAGGGTTCCGCATGAGCGCCGAATACATCCCAGAAGACGAACTCATCATCGAGCAAATTGAAATCGGGCCCATGCAGAATTTCACGTACATCGTGGGCTCTAAATCGACCCGCGAGGTGGCCATCATTGATCCCGCCTGGGACATCGACGCGCTGCTCAACCGCATAGATGAGGCGGGCTACACCTTAACTGCCGCCTTAGCCACTCACTATCACCCCGACCACGTCGGCGGCAGCTTTGGTCGCAGAAACGTTCCCGGACTCGCCGAGCTAATGGCCAAACGACCCGTCAAGGTTTACGGCCACAAGCTAGAGATCGAAGGCATCAAGAAAGTCACCGAGCTATCCGACTCTGATCTCAAGTCGGTAGAGTCAGGCGACACGCTGGCGTTGGGTGATGTCGAGGTGGAATTTTTGCACACACCAGGGCACACCCCCGGCTCCCAGTGCTTTCGCATTAAGAACACGCTGGTCTCCGGAGACACTCTGTTCGTTCAGGGGTGTGGCCGGGTTGATCTGCCGGGCTCAGACTCAGACGATATGTTCAGAAGCCTCGACAAACTCAAGTCGTTGCCGGACGACACGCTCTTGCTACCCGGCCACAACTACTCGCACGTGCCCAACGCCACCATGGGTGAGGCCAAAAAAATCAACACGCATTTGAATATAAAAGAACTAGAGCTGTGGCATCAACTCATGGGGCACTAGCCCTAACTGATGGGGCACTAGCCCTGGCGCCGGAGCACTAAAGTCCGCAATACCCAGTGATGTTCGAGTTCTTCAGCATCACCAACATGTCTTCGCGACACACAGTGATGGGCTTGAACTTCTTGGTTTTACCCAGCAGCGGCGTACCAATGTAGCCCCGCATCTCGAGAAGACCATCTTTCTTTTTCATTCGGCTTGAGTACGTACTGCCGCTCTCAGGATCATAAATCTTGCCCTGCCAGCGCTTGCCGTTGTAGGCATAGCCGGCCAGCAAATCCAGGCCCAATATCGGCTGCGTTCGAAGCGTCTCGTCGGGGTTGTTGATATCAACCAGCGGCTCGCCCTTGGCATCAAACTGTTCTTCCAGCGCAACGACAATCATTTGCAGCGTCTCACCGTTGCGTGAAACTTCTAACAGTGAGCCACCCGTTGCCCACAAACCTTCAACGTCGCCCGGTTCCGCCGCGTGCGTAGCCAGGGTAGAAGTTAGGCAACCCAAGGTCAAAACGACCCCGGCCGTTGCTCTGGGCAATACGCTTTTATAGAAAGGTGGTACCTTTGTTAACAGATTTAACAGTGCGAGGCTGATCGGTCTGTACATATAATCGTTCTCTCTGGATATTCTTATTTGATGCTCTCGAGATAGTCCAAAAATAGCACTTTATGCCGTGCGATCAAGATACATAGAAATCAGGTGCATTAATCGGAGGTTAGACAATGGATACCGGTAGTTTTGCAGGTTTTGACTTAACGCTACGTGAACACGGCATCGCCTGGTTCGAATTCAACACGCCTGAACGCCTGAATGGTATGACAGCGAGTGTTAAGCGCAATCTAATCGAGGCGATCACCCAGGCCCAGATGGACAATAATGTGCGAGTGCTGGTGTTTACCGGCCAGGGCCGGGCTTTTTGTGCCGGCGACGACCTGAAAGGCTACGCAGACACACGCCTCGAAGGTGACACTCTGGTGCCGGATATACCGCACGGCCATGACAGCGAACTGGGTACCTACAATGGGCTGCGCGTAATCTCGCAGCAACTCAACACCGCCCTGCGCAATCTCGACAAACTAACTATCGCGGCAGTTAACGGCGTTGCGATTCAAACCGGATTTTCGCTTGCCCTGTCCTGTGATTTTCGCCTCATGGCCGACACTGCACGCCTGGGGTCGGCTACCCTGCGCTTTGGTTTGCTGCCAGACGAAGGCGGCCAGCATTTAGTGGTACGGCAACTTGGGCTCGCGGGCGCCATGGACTTCTTTATGCGCAAGCGCATCGTATCGGCGCAAGCAGCACTTGATCTCGGACTCGTGCACGAAGTGGTTGAGGCAGGCAAACTCGAAGCCGAGGCGATGTCTCTGGCAACAGAGCTGGCCGCCGGTCCGCAAGTTGCAATGCGTATGCTGAAACGCAGCCTGTACAACGCAGCCGAGCAACCCTGGGCAGCGGCACTCGACGACATCGCGGCACGAACAGCTATTACGGATCATCATCCAGATGCGCGCGAAGGTGTAAAGGCCTTCAAAGAAAAGCGCGAGCCTGAATTTAACGCTAGCCTCAAATAGCGCACTCGTATCTCAGAAAAAGGCCTCTCAAGACAAGCATCGAACTCAAGACAATCAATGCACTCAAGATAGAAGGAAATCAGTCTTATGAGCAAAGTCTATCAACAGCTAACTCCTGAACTCATAGAGTTCATCGAAGCCCAGAAAATGTTCTTTGTAGGCACCGCACCCCTGTCAGAAGATGGGCACATCAACATTTCACCAAAGGGCATGGACAGCCTACGCATTCTCGACACGCGAACCGTGGCCTACCTGGATGTCACCGGCAGTGGTGTCGAAACAATTTCGCACCTCAACCAAAACGGCCGCATGGTAATGATGTTCTGCGGGTTTGAAGGCAAGCCACTCACCGTGCGCTTGCACGGCAGGGGCGAGGTCATCGAAACCGATCACACCGAGTTCGCAGCGTTGCGCAAGCTGTTCCCCGATTTGCCCGGCATACGCTCGATCATTCGCTTAAAGGCGAATCGGATCGCAGATTCTTGTGGCTGGACGGTGCCCTTGTACGAGCACCAGGGCTCTCGCGACTACTACGACAACTACGCCGCCGCTAAAAGCGATGACGACATGCGGCAGAGCCAGCTAAACAAGAACATGCAAGGCATCGACGGCCTGGCGGCCCTCAGCAAGCCATCGTTTTAAGACCTCTTCGCGCAGATTTAAGCAGCGCGAACTAAGAAGGCAACAAGTGCGCGACCATATCGCGCTCTTCCGCTAGCTCTTTCTCGGTGACATCCATGCGCGACTGACTAAATTCATTGATCGCGCGACCCTGCACAATCTTCCAATCGCCGCCGCTACAGGTCACCGGAAACGAATAGATCAAGCCTTCTGCAACACCGTAACTGCCATCGGAATACACACCCATGCTCACAACACCATCGCTGCCTAGCGCCCAGTCGTGCATGTGATCAATCGCGGCATTTGCAGCAGACGCCGCACTTGAGGCGCCACGTGCATCAATAATTGCCGCGCCGCGCTTCTGAACCGTTGGAATAAAATCATTCTCGTACCAGTTGGCATCCACCTGATCGAGTGCACTTTTGCCTTTAACGGTAGCGTCGTGCAAATCGGGGTACTGAGTGGCGCTGTGATTGCCCCAGATACAAAGGTTATCTACGTCGGTGCTGTGCGTACCGGTTTTCTGCGCAAGCTGGGTGAGCGCCCGGTTATGGTCGAGCCGTGTCATTGCCGTGAAATTGCGTGGATCGAGATCGGGCGCGTTGCGCTGGGCAATAAGTGAGTTGGTGTTGGCGGGATTCCCGACCACAAGCACTTTGACATTGCGCGACGCATTGTCGTTGAGGGCCTTGCCTTGCACAGAAAAGATGGCCGCATTGGCCTCGATCAAATCCTGCCGCTCCATACCCGGTCCTCGGGGGCGCGAGCCAACAAGCAGCGCATAATCCGTATCTTTAAAGGCGACGTCAGCCTCTGAAGTTGCGCTGATACCCTGAACCAAAGGAAACGCACAGTCGTCGATTTCCATGATCACGCCGTTTACTGCATCCATTGCCGGGGGAATCTCCAGCAGCTGCAAAATAACCGGCTGATCGTCACCCAACATTGCCCCGGAGGCAATGCGAAAGAGTAGAGCGTAGCCAATCTGACCGGCGGCCCCAGTGATGGCGATACGAACGGGATCTTTCATGAGTGAGCTTCCTATAGGTTAGTGATTCATCTACCTTGAAATTGTATACCAGTCACCCGCCAGGAGTCTTAATGAACGCATCTATTCGCCGAGTAGAAGAAGCTTCGATGAATGCCTGGCCGGCCCTCCATCAGCTCATGCTCGACGGGTGGTTGATTCGACTTTCAAATGGCTTCACCAAGCGCGCCAACTGTGTTGTACCGCTTTACCACTCAGAGACGCCACCGACCAAATCCTTGGTAGAAAAGATTCGCTACTGCGAAAACCTTTACGCCAGAGAGCAGTTGCAAACGGTATTTCGCCTCACGTCTCATTCGCCCCCAACTCTTAATGGTGAAGCTCTCGATGAACTACTCGATGAGCGCGGTTACGAGCTCATCGACGAAACACAGGTTCAACTGCTCAATCTCGGTGTCCCCCGCGACGGCGACTCACCCTCTCTTTCTGAACAGGCCGAACTGCGGCTAGTCCCCGCTCCGCAATGGCTACGCGAATACGCGCGGCTGGCCGAAATGCCGGGGCCTTCCAGCGAGCTACACGCCAATCTCATCCGGTCCATTCGGCCCGACTGCGCATTCGCCCTGCTGGTTATAGATGAACAACCCGTCGCCTGCGCCCTCGGGGTACTGGAACACGATTTGTTTGGGTTGTTTGATGTGATTACCGCGCGCGCCCAGCGCGGCAAGGGCTATGCCGGGCAGCTGCTCGTCAAGCTTCTGGCCTGGAGCACCCAGCAGGGTGCACAACACGCCTATCTACAGGTTGTCGCCAACAACGATCCGGCCCTGGCGCTGTATCAGCGCCTCGGTTTCGAGCACCTGTACAGCTATTGGTATCGACGGACTAGATAGCGGCTGCTCCTTGCTTAGAGACCCCCCACTAGACCCCAGTAAGACCCCCATAAGAGCCTCACAAAGGCCCTTTTTAGCAATCGTATAGATTTGTAATTTCTGGAGGAATCTGGCATTTTCTCTTGTTCGCCCCGCTCTTTAGCGGGCACTTGAAACTTCAGAAACTAACGACAATTCAACAAGTTAGCTGTGCTGGCGGATCAGCCCTTATCGACCCGCACCCCCACAGCAACCATATATAAAAAAGCGCCACGAGCGATGTACGAAACGTGAGCGTAATAAAAAGTCGTTAGTTGCTGAAAACTATAGGTGACCTGACAGTCTGCGCGCTTTACGCATGCAGCCGGCACCTGCGGCTATGTGCCTGAAACAGGACCCCGCTCCCTGAGCGTCCTGCTTTGAGTGCGCGCTGCTGCGAACGGCGAGCGAGATGGAGAGCATGCGTATGACAAAGTCCTTCCCCCAGATTCCTGAAGCTTCGGGTTTGTTCAACCCCGATTACGAGAAGGATAGCTGCGGCGTTGGCTTTATCTGCGACATTAAGGGCCGGGCGAGCAACTCGATTCTGCGCGAAGCCGAACAGATGAACTGCTGCATGGAGCACCGTGGCGGTGTTGGCTTTGAAAAGAACACGGGCGACGGCGCCGGCATCTTGACCGCAATACCCCATCGCATGTTCGCGCGCATCGCCAAAGAAGAGCTTAAAATCGAGTTACCCGAAGCAGGCACCTACGGCGTCGGCAACGTGTTCCTGCCTCAGGACATAAAAGAGCGCGAACATTGCAAAACCGTGTTCGAAGAACAGATCCGTGCCGCTGATCAGGTGCTGCTCGGCTGGCGCGAGATGCCCATCGATCCCAACGGCGCAGACATAGGTTCAACCGCTCATGCCGCCATGCCGCATATCGAGCAGCTCTTCATTGGCGCAGGCGATGACTTCGAAGACGACGAATTTGAACGCGCGCTCTACCTGATCCGCAAGCATTCAACCCATCTGCTGCGCGGCAATGACACCCTGGTGCAGCGCAAGTTGTTCTATGTCTGCAGCCTGTCGACAAAGATCATCGTCTACAAGGGCATGCTCACACCCGACCAGGTATTTCCGTTTTACGCTGATCTCACCGACCCCACTTTCGAGACGCACCTTGCCATGGTGCACTCGCGCTTCAGCACCAACACCTTCCCCTCTTGGGATCGTGCTCAACCCAACCGTTTCATGAGTCACAACGGCGAAATCAACACGCTATTGGGTAACAAGAATGCCATGAACGCGCGCCAGGGCATGGCGAAGAGCCTGCGCTTTGGTGAAGACATCAAAAAACTGTTTCCCATTGTAGAGCGCGACTGTTCCGACTCCGGCACCTTCGACAATGTGCTCGAATTCTTGCTGATGAACGGCCGCGAGCTCCAAGAAGCCGTGATGATGATGATTCCGGAAGCCTGGCAGCAGCACGCGCAAATGAGCGACGACAAGAAGGCATTCTACGAATACAACTCGTGTCTAATGGAACCCTGGGACGGCCCCGCATCAATTGCATTTACCAACGGCGATTGCATTGGCGCCGTGCTTGATCGCAACGGGCTGCGACCCAGCCGCTACTACGTTACAGACGACGATAAGTGCATCATGGCCTCAGAAGTAGGCACAGTAGATATCGACCCTGCGCGCATTGTTGAAAAAGGGCGGCTGCAGCCCGGACGTATGTTCCTCATCGATTTCGAAGAGGGGCGACTCATTCCCGATGAAGAAATCAAATCTACCTGGTCAACGAAGCGACCTTACGCCCAGTGGCTAAAAGACCAACACCTGTCTTTGGACGAGCTGCCAAAGGCTGAAGGCAAAGGCCTTTCCAAAGACACCATGCTTGAGCGCATGCACACCTTTGGCTACACCCAGGAAACAATGCAGTTCATGCTGCGTCCTATGGTCACGGAGCTGCGCGATCCACTTGGCTCAATGGGTAACGACGCCGCTTTGGCCGTAATGTCTGATCGCTCGCGCATGCTCTACGACTACTTCAAGCAGCGCTTCGCACAGGTAACCAATCCCGCCATCGACTCCATACGCGAAGAAGTCATCATGGCGCTTGAGTGCTACATCGGGCCAGAAAAGAACCTGCTACAAACCACGGCCGAACACGCCCATCGGCTGAAGATTCCGCACCCGATCCTCGACAACACCGAGCTAGCCACCTTAATGAACATGAGTCATCGGGGTTGGCGCGCCAAAACCATCGACATCACATTTCCGCGAAACTCCGGACGCGAGGGTTTGAATGCAGCCCTCCTGCGCATCAGCACCGAAGCACAGCGCGCCATCGACGACCACTACTCTCTGGTAATTCTTTCTGATCGCGGAGCTGACAAAAACAACGTGCCTATTAGTGCACTGCTCGCCGCGGGTACCGTTCACCAATACCTGGTCGCCAACGAAACACGCAGCGCCATCGGACTGGTTGTAGAAACTGGCGAGGCACGCGAAGTGCATCACCACTGTCTACTAATCGGCTACGGCGCAGATGCAATCAACCCGTACCTTGCGTTCGAGGCATTGTGGGATTCCCGAGAACGCGGCATGTTCGATAAGGCCAAGCATATCCAGTCTGAAGAAGACGTGGTTATCGCCTATCGCAAAGCCGTCGCAAAGGGTGTGATGAAAGTGATGGCCAAGATGGGTATCTCTACCTTGCAGTCTTATAAGGGTGCACAGATTTTTGAGATTGTGGGTTTGGCCGAAGACATTGTTGAACGTGCTTTCAAGGGCACAGCAAGTCGCGTCTCTGGCGTTGGGCTCACCGTACTCGCCGAAGAGATGCAGCGGCGCCACAAACGCGCTTACCCTGAACGCGACGCGGTGCGTATTCCTGTTTTGAATAACCCCGGCGATTTTCACTGGCGCAAAGGCGGCGACGCCCACATGTGGGATCCAACCGCGATCGCCGAGTTACAGGTAGCTGCACGTACCAACAGCGAAGATGCTTACTGGCGCTTTGCCGAGCACATCAACAACCAAAACCACAAAAACGCAACGCTGCGCGGTTTACTTGATTTTGTGCCTGGGGCCAATGGTCAGAGTATCTCGCTGGACATGGTTGAGCACGAAGCCGAAATCGTTAAGCGCTTTGCCACGGGCGCAATGAGCTTTGGTTCCATTTCCGCCGAAGCGCATGAATCTCTGGCCGTGGCCATGAACCGCATGGGCGGCAAGTCTAATACGGGTGAAGGTGGCGAAGACGCCAAGCGCTTCATTCCTCTCGCTAACGGCGATTCAAAGCGCTCTGCCATTAAGCAAGTCGCAAGCGGCCGATTTGGCGTAACCATCAACTATCTGACTAACGCAGACGAACTGCAGATCAAGATCATCCAGGGCGCAAAGCCAGGCGAAGGCGGCGAACTGCCGGGGCCAAAGGTAGATGACTACATTGCAAGCCTGCGGCACTCAACGCCTGGCGTTGGTCTGATCAGTCCGCCGCCACATCACGATATCTATTCTATCGAAGACATGGCGCAGCTCATTCACGATCTTAAGAATGCCAACCCGCGCGCGCGCATCAGCGTTAAGCTGGGTGCTGAAATTGGCGTGGGTGCAGTAGCGGCTGGCGTTACCAAGGCGCTTGCCGATCACATAGTGATTGCAGGTGACACCGGCGGTACCGGCGCCTCCCCGCTGACATCCATAAAGCACGCGGGCGTGCCCTGGGAACTGGGAATCGCAGAAACCCACCAAACCCTGGTCATGAACAACCTGCGTTCACGCGTTGTGCTGCAAACCGACGGTCAGCTAAAAACTGGCCGCGATGTGGCAATTGCCGCACTACTTGGCGCCGAAGAATTTGGCTTCGCCACTGCCCCCTTGATCGCGCTCGGTTGCATCATGATGCGCAAGTGTCACCTGAACACCTGCCCTGTCGGAATTGCTACTCAAGACAAAGAGCTGCGCAAGAAATTCACTGGCGAGCCAGAACACGTAGTGAACTATCTGTTTATGGTGGCGAAAGAACTGCGCCAAATCATGGCAGACCTTGGCTTTAGAACCTTGCCAGAAATGGTTGGCCGGGTTGATGCGCTAAAAACGTCAGACGCCATCAACCATTGGAAAGCCAAAGGCATTGACCTGACGAACTTGTTAACCCCCGCGGTAGAACCCGCCGATTTTCTCGGCTCCTATGCCGTCCACAATCAAGACCACGGGTTAGGTAAAGCTCTGGATAACCAGCTAATGGAACTGGCTGCGCCTGCTATCGAACGCGGTCAAAAGGTGTTCATGGAAATGCCGATCAAGAACACCCATCGGGTGGTCGGAGCCATGCTGTCCAATCTGATCATCCGCCGGGCAGGGCCCAAAATGCTGCCCGATGACACAATCCACTTTAAATTCCACGGCTCGGCTGGCCAGAGCCTCGGTTGCTGGCTGGCAAAGGGTGTCACTCTCGAAGTAGAGGGCGACGCCAACGATTATGTCGGCAAAGGTTTGTCAGGCGGCAAATTAATCATCTACCCGCCGGAAGCCTCCAAGTTCAAACCAGAAGAGAACATTATTGCCGGCAATGTTGTGCTGTACGGCGCAACCTCTGGTGAAGCCTATATGCGCGGAGTAGCCGCCGAGCGCTTCGCCGTTCGCAACTCTGGCGCGCGCGCCGTGGTTGAAGGCGTGGGCGATCACGGCTGCGAATACATGACGGGCGGGCGGGTTGTCATTCTTGGCCGAACTGGCCGCAACTTCGCTGCAGGCATGTCAGGCGGCATCGCCTATATCTGGGATCCAGAGAAACGCTTTAAAGTGCGCTGCAACCCAGAAATGGTAGAGCTTGAATCTGTCGAAGCCGAGGCTGACGCCAACGAACTGCAGGAGCTGATTAGAAATCACCAGAGTTACACCGGCTCTACCGTAGCGGAAAATATTCTCGCCAGTTGGGAGGCAAGCCTTGCCCACTTTGTGAAGGTAATGCCAACAGACTACAAACGTGTGCTCAACGAACGACAAAACGTCTCAGCGGGCTAAAGCAGATCAAGAACCAGACTCCAGAACAAGAATAGAAGAGACAAGCCGAGCCATGGGCAAACCCACAGGATTTAAGGAATTTGAGCGCGTAGTTGCGCCGTACCGCGAACCGGCGGTGCGCATGCTCGACTTCAAGGAAATTTATACAGCCCACGATAACAAGCGGCTTAAAACCCAGGGCTCTCGCTGCATGGACTGTGGCGTCCCTTTCTGTCAGTCGGAAGACGGCTGCCCCATCCACAATCTTATTCCCGAATGGAACGATCTGGTCTATCAGGGTCGTTGGCAAGACGCCCTGAGTCGTCTGCACAAAACCAATAACTTTCCGGAGTTTACCGGCCGGGTCTGTCCCGCACCCTGCGAAGGAGCTTGCGTACTTGGTATCACCGACCCTGCCGTCACCATCAAAAATATCGAAATGGCCATTATTGATCGTGGTTACGCCGAAGGTTGGGTTGTGCCCGAACCACCGGAGCAGCGCACCGGCAAATCCGTGGCGGTGATTGGTTCAGGTCCAGCTGGCCTCGCCTCAGCGCAACAACTAAATAAGGCGGGTCACACCGTCACCGTTTTCGAGCGGGCCGACCGAATTGGCGGTTTGCTCATGTACGGCATACCCAACATGAAACTCGCCAAAGAACGCGTCGTGGAGCGTCGAATTCAGCAGCTACGCGACGAAGGCATCAGCTTTCAAACGAATACCAACATCGCGAATGGTGCAGACGGCAGCAAGCACATCAATGAGCTGGTCGAAAATTTCGATCGCGTGCTGTTTACTACTGGCGCGACCGTACCGAGAGATCTGCCGATCCCTGGCCGAGAATACAACGGCGTCCACTTCGCAATGGATTTCCTTAAATCCAATACCAAAGCACTGCTCGACTCTGGCGCACCGGATGACGCCGCTAGCTTTGCAGCCAGCGAGCAAAAAACCAATAGAGATTTCATCAGCGCCAAAGACAAACATGTCATCGTTATCGGCGGGGGTGATACAGGCACCGATTGCATTGGCACCTCGCTGCGTCACGGCTGCAAGTCGCTAGTTAATTTCGAACTGTTTCCAAAACCGCCGGAAGAGCGCATGGACAACAACCCCTGGCCCACATGGCCGCGCATTTTCCGGGTCGACTACGGCCACCAAGAAGCAGCACAACACTTCGGCGATGACCCTCGCGTATACAGTATTTCTACTAAAGAATTCCTCAAAGACGAAAACGGTAATCTAAAGGGTTTGCGCACGGTCAACGTTGCAATGAAAGACGGGAAGATAGAAGAAGTCCCTGGCAGCGAAAAAGATTGGGAAGCCGATCTTGTATTGCTGGCTATGGGCTTCCTCGGACCCGAACACGCAGCTACCGACGCTTTGGCACTCGACTACGACGATCGCTCTAACATTGCTGCTGAATACGGCAAGTACGCAACAAGCCACCCCAAAGTTTTTGCGGCTGGCGACTGCCGTCGTGGTCAATCGCTGGTGGTACGTGCAATAAACGAAGGACGCGAGGCGGCTCGGGAAATCGACCGCGACCTAATGGGCGATACTCAGTTGCCCTGAGGTGTTTTACCTATCGCGCTTTTCACGCTGCGGATGGGACGTACCCAGGGATTGATCTTACCCACGCTCGCAGGCAATCGAAGAACGGCAGCTTCGGCCGCGGCCTGATTTGAGTAAATACCATAGGTAACAACGTGCACTATCCGATCGCCAGACCGGGTGCGAAACAATGCAAATTCTTCGGGATTATCCTGTTCGCCCAGGTAACTGCTCGCGCGCTCGGCTTCGCTAAGCCCAATTAGCTGGATGGTGTATGCGGTATCGCTTTGCGCAAGTAGCCACTGTTCATTGTGATAAGAGGCATTCTGAAAGCCACCATTATCAGCAGGCCGGGTGCTTTCTACAGGTCGCGGCCGGGGTTGTGGACGGGGTTGAGCCTGTGGCTCGGCCTCGTACTGCGGCGTCGGCTCCCGCACGGGAATCGGTTCTGTTTTGGCTATCGCAGGGACAGGCTCAGGGCGCACTGTTCGCGATGGGTTAGCAACCGGCTCCGGTTCTACGGGCGGCGGATTGGTAACGGGTTCAACGGTACGCGACAGCGGCAGTTCAATCTCTTTACTTGCGTTGTCCGCGATCGCTTCTACTTTCTCGATTTCGGGAACAGCCGCGACAAGCTCTGGCGATGGCGCAGCCTCAACGACTTCAGGCTCGGCAGAGTCAGTCGCTTTAGGCATCGGTAGCTCGACGGTCTTGTTGTCAACCTCCAGGTTTTCCCCCGGCGACCAAAGCCACAACACCAGTCCCAGCGCACAGGCCAAACCACCTGCCAACCACAAGTGCTTACTCGGTATGCCCGCCGACGCTCCGCTGCCCGTGGTCATTAACGTTAGCTGTTCGTTGGCCGCGAAATCGAGACGCCCGGGATAGCCCTCAGACGTCCGGTGAATGATATCGATCTGATGTTCTGAAAAAGGTGTACGACCTTCGTAGGCAGCCTCCGAAAATCGCCAGGTCAGATAGTCACTAGACTCTTCCCGCGAAAATGGCGACAACAGCGTCTCCTGCCAACGCAGCTCTTCGCTCTCGCTCGTTTCAGCGTTACGTTCAATGGCGCGCTGCAACGACTCGATAAACTGAGGTTCAGAAAAGAAGGCGAGTTTGGCTCCGGCATCCGCCAAATTAATCAAATCATCAACAGCGCGCTGCTCGAGTAAATGTGCATCGTCAACCAATACCAAACTGGTACGACCTTTCTGTTTCTGTTCATTCAGATGCGCAATGATCAATTCAATCAAGAGCGGGGCATCAGCCCCCTGAGGTGTTGCAACGCCGTAGCCTTGCACCAGTGCACTAAGCACATCACCCGCACGCGAAACGAGCGAGCCGTTAACTCTGGCGGCAATTACTCCTGATTCAAGTGAGGAAGAGAGCGCTCGAAACACGCAGGTTTTACCAACGCCATGAGGCCCGGTGATGGTATGAATAGGCCGGGACCACTCGCTAAGCTTGCGAATATTACCAAGCATCTGCTCGCGATCAGCGCCAGGAAAAAACTCTTGCTGCGGATCAGAGAACGGGTTGTGGGTAAGGCCAAGGTAGTTCCACTGCGACTCGCTCATGCGATTATTGCCCCAACTCGCAGAGCGAAGCTCCGGCATTTAGAGTGGCTTCGAGAGCCACAGTATCGGTTACTTCATGCAAATGAACTTTGCCAATTGCTGAAGGCAACACAAAGCGTAATCTGCCATCGATAGTTTTTTTGTCGAGCGCCATAGCAGCCACCATATCCTCAGGCTCAATGTCTTCAGGCGGCACCACAGGTAACCCTGCTGATTCAACCAGCGCCTTTATACGCAAAGCTTCAGTGTGCGATAACAAGCCCAATCTCAAGGCAAAATCTGCAGCCTGTACCATGCCAATAGCCACCGCCTCACCGTGCAGCAAGTTACCGTAGCCAGCAAGGTTTTCCAAGGCATGAGCAAAGGTGTGACCATAATTAAGAATAGCTCGCAATCCTTGCTCGCGTTCGTCCGCAGCAACCACCTGAGCCTTGATTCGGCACGACTCAACGATCGCATGTGTGGTTACCTCGGGCTCGCGCGAGAGCAAGGCTATCAGGTTATTGTGCAACCAATCAAAGAACTCAGCGTCGTAAATCACGCCGTACTTAAGAATTTCAGCAACGCCGGCCAGATACTGCCTACGGGGTAGGGTTGTCAGCGTCGCCGTATCGATAAGCACAGCACTAGGCTGATAGAACGCCCCAATCATGTTCTTGCCCAGTGGGTGATTAACCGCCGTCTTACCACCGACTGATGAATCAACCTGAGCAAGCAACGTGGTAGGCACTTGTACAAAATTCACACCGCGTTGATAGCTTGCTGCCGCAAACCCGGCGAGATCGCCCACCACGCCACCACCCAGGGCAATAACCGAGGTGCTGCGATTGTGTTTGCGTGCCAACATAAAATCTAGCAGCGCAGAAAAGTTGTCGAGATTCTTGTGCGCCTCGCCATCGGGAAGTAAAAACTGATCTACCGAAGAGCCTTCGAGGCTCTCGAGCAGCACGTTCATATACAAAGGCGCTACCTGATCGTTGCTTACCACAACAACCTGACTCGAAGGGAGTTTGTCTGCTAAAAGCGCACCCGCCGATGCACCAAGCAGCTTAGTGCCTACCCAAATGGGATAGCTATTTTCACCGAGCTCAACAACCAACTCTTGACTGGGTACCGAGCAAGCCATCAGCGACGGCTACCTGGTTGTTCGAGCGGCGCAAGCAACCGCTTAAGCTCAGAAACGATATGCTTTGCAACAGAACGTGCCGGCTGTTTATCAGTAACAACCGAGAAATCTGCCGTGCTCTCATACAGTGGCGTCCGCTCAGCACGCAGACGGGCAATAGTTGCCGTGCCATCAGCCCCTCCTAACAGCGGCCGCTTCGAATCTTTGGAGGTACGCGCTTGAATACGCTTGTCGCTCGAATCGAGCCAGACTACCGTGCCGCGGCTACGCAGCAGTTCGCGATTCTCTTCGCGCAAGACCGCCCCACCTCCGGTTGCCACCACAACACCCTTCATCTGCGTGAGCTCTCTAAGCACTTGATGCTCGCGCTCCCGAAACCCAGCCTCGCCTTCGACGTCGAAGATCCATGACACTGCTGCACCGGAGCGGGATTCAATTTCTTCGTCAGAATCGAAAAACTCACAGCCAAGCAGCTTACCCAGCAGTCGACCCACGGTGGACTTGCCCGTTGCCGGCATGCCGATCAGGAAGACGTTTCTATCCACCATACGCAGTTCGGATGTGGAAGGTTGTGACATTGGAACTAAAGAAAACCGCTAAGCCATTAATTGAAAACGGCGCTCAAGGAAAACCCCAGAGCGCCGCTACAGTGTATTACCTAAGGCGTTTGCATGCGCCCTCAGGGCAAAAGGTTACAATCTCGAATTAGCCCCCGGTGATGGCATCCTGGATGACCCGCGGCGTAATAAAGATCAAAAGCTCTTGCTTGTCGTCACGCTCTAGCGTACGTCGAAACAACCGGCCCACATAAGGTAGATCGCCAAGGAAAGGTGTCTTGGTTACGGTCGTATTACGATCGGTTTGGAAAATACCACCCAGCACAATTGTCTCACCGTTATTCACCAACACCTGTGTCTCGATCTGGTTGGTGTTAATCGACGGTACATCGAGAAACACCTGTCCAACCGAATCCTGATTCACCTTTAGGTCCATGATGATTCGCTCATCCGGCGTAATCTGCGGAGTTACTTCCAGCGCCAGCACCGCTTCCTTGAACGACACCGACGTGGCGCCACTAGAGCTTGCTTCCTGAAAGGGAATCTCAACACCGGATTCAATGCGCGCCGTCGACTTGTCCGCGGTAATAACCTTGGGTCGGGCAACAATTTCTGCATGCCCGTCTGAGGCCAGGGCGCTAAGCTCTAAGTCGAGCATATAGTTACCTAACTCCGCGATACCTATGCCAAAGCTACTGGCACTTGCGGATGAAACTCCCAAATCGACCACCAGATCGCCAGGTGACGTTGTACCTGTACCGGTACCTGCAAACTGATTGCCGCGTTCGATCAAGGTTTCGCGACTGCCGCCAAACAACAGAGCGCGGTCACCGACCTGTGGAATGTCGCCAGCAGAACTGTTCAGTCGATCTAGTCCGCTACCCCCCCAACGCACACCGATCTCCTCTGAGAAGTTGGAGGTGGCCGTAACAATGCGGGCTTCAATAAGAACCTGCCGAACTGGAATATCGAGCTGGGTGAGAATGCGCCGAAAGTTCTCAAGCTTATCAGCTGTCTCAGTCAGAATGATTGAATTGGTGCGCTCATCAACAATGGCACTACCGCGCCCTGACAGGATGCTCGCGCTCTCGTCATTTTCAAACAGGTCATACAGCGCTGTTGCACTGGCGTAGCGGACTTGCAAGTGCTCAGTGCGTAGCGGAGCCAATTCAGAAATCTGTTTCTGGTTTTCAAGCTCAAGCTTTTCGCGCGCAGCGATCTCTGCAGCCGGTGCCACAAGCAAGACGTTGCCTACCTGACGTTTGTCGAGCCCCTTTGTCTTAAGGATAAGCTCAAGCGCTTGATCCCATGGCACGTTCTTAAGGCGCAAGGTGATGCGGCCAGACACGGTATCACTAGCGACCAGGTTCAGGTTAGTAAACTCTGCGATGAGCTGGAGAACTGATCGAACTTCAATGTCTTGAAAGTTCAGCGATAGTTTTTCGCCTTTAAAGCGAAATGCTTCTTCGCGCTCGGCAATTTGATCCTGGGAGAGAGGCTGCACGTTGATGGTCATGGTCTGATCTGCCTGATAGGCAAGATAATCGTATTCGCCATCAGCAGAGATAGTGAAGATCACGTGCGGGCCTTGCTGTACGGCGTCAATTATCGATACCGGGGTCGCAAAATCACGCACATCCAGTCGCCGTCGCAAATCCTGCGGCAGTTGAGTGTTGCGCACTTCAACCTTAACCTTCGAACCCTGTGAGCTAACGTCTACCGGCACTCGTGGATCTGACAGCACCAGCATGACCTGGCCGCCGCCGTCTTCGCCGCGACGAAAATCAACGTTCTGTATGTGTGAGCCGCTGATACCACGATCCGTAGGATCAGCATCGGCGTAAACGGCTTCATCCAGAGCCTCAGCTGTCGCTGACGTAGCTGTTGGCGCAGCACTCTGATCATTACCCACCACAAGCACCAAATTGTTGCCATCGACGCGGGTTTCATAACCTACCAAAGAGGTTAGGTTAACAATTGCTCGAGTACGATCGCCTGCTCCTATCACCGACACCCGACGCGCGTTACCTGCGCCCAGGGTGTGATGTTTTTGAGTCAGCGTGGTGGTCACGCCAGGCATATCCAGCACAATGCGAGCAGGCTGCTCGATGGTGTAGCCAGAGGGTTGCGGCGGCGTGGAATCAAAGCGCATCCGAATTTCAGTCTTGTCGCCAGGTAGGGAGGCAAAATCGATGCCTTCCAGATTTGCAGCACCCGCGTAAGAACCGCTGAGCGCCAAAACTACGACGGTGAGCTGAATCGTCTGGCGCGAAATGCCCCTGACCCATCTTGCCGTCCCATTTATGAATCTGCGTATCGTCATAATTTCTATCCTCCAGCACCCATAGTGACTAGGCGCTGGCGTTCTACCCAGCCTCCATCTCCGTCGGCCACAATTTCCGTTAGCTCGATAGACACATCGTCTATCCGGGTAATGCGACCATGGTCTGAGCCCATATAGTCGCCTGTGCGAACTCTATGGACCCCCTCTTCGTAATCTCTAACCAACCCGTAGAACTTGCCCCCTTGCGCTAGTGTTCCCACCATTGCCAGTTGCCCCACATTAAACTGCTCCAGAAATTGCTTGACCCTTGTGGGGTCAGGCTCAACAGATCGGTTACCTTTCGGTTTCTCTCGCAAGGCTGCTTGTACAGGCGGCTCGAACGGACTGCGTAAGTTAGCCGCCTGATATGAAAATGGCGCCACTGTTTCGAATGGCGGCAGCGGCTTTATACGTCCTTTGCCCTGATTTTGCACGGTGCTGTAAAACTCTTCCAAGTCTTGTTCCTTGGCGGAGCCTCCACAGCCGGCTAGCGTTAGCACGCTCGCGGCCAATAGTATTGATCCAACTATATGGCCGCGGCCAAAGATGTTGCGCTGTATACGCATATCAGTTGTCCCCCTGCTCAAGATAGCGATAGGTTTTTGCCTGAATGGTCATTCGCAGTAATTTTGATCCCACCGTGGGCTCGATATCGAAATCGTGCAAAGTAACGATACGCGACAGGTTAGCCGCGCCGCTCACAAAGGTACCCAGCATGTGATAGTCACCGAGCACTGTAATGGCAATGGGTAACTCCACATAGAATTCTGTCGTGCGCTCTTCCTGTAACTTGATGCTCTCGATAGTTAGCGCGTTATCCAGCGCCGCCCTGGTGATATCTTCGATCAACCCGGGCACTTCGGTGTCTTTGGGAAGCTGCTCCACCAGCTCACCAAAGGTTTCTTCCATCTCCTGCTTCTGTTGCCGGTAAGCATCGAGGTTAGCTGCCTTGAAATACTTGCCTTCGTAGTCTTTCCGCAATTCTGCCTGTTTGAGCTCAGCACGCTCGATATCATCACGCTTATCGGTCAGGTACAGCGAGTAGCCAAAACCCAAGACAATCGCGAGCACCAATATCATCAAGATGGCCTTAACCGGCGTTGGCCAGGAGCCAAGGTTATTTACATCGAGATCGTTTGCGTCAAAGCCCTTTAGCTGGTCAAGGGTGTCCTGAAAGGCCACTAGCTGCCCTCCCCTTCATCTTTCTTGGCTGTACTTTGCAAGAACGTCAGCTCGAACGCGCTTGCCTGGCTACCGTAGTCTTCGTTTTCAGGGTCTTCCTGAATGCTCTTAAGGTTAGGCTTGGTAAACCAGTCGGAGCCGTCAAGATTCCGCATTAGTGTCGAGATTCGGTTATTCGATTCTGCGACGCCAGAAGCAGACAGCACGGGTCCCTGCATAGTGAGCGTGTGAAAGTGCACACCCTTGGAGAGTTTTCGCACCATTTCATCAAACACTCGAACGATGATGGGCCGGTTACCCTGCAGCTCCTGAATAATGCGCATCCGCGATAACAATTCTTCGCGTTCGGTTTCCAGAGCAGCAATTTCGGATATCTTACCGTCGAGCACCGCGATGTCAGCTTCCAGTCGCTGGTTTAAGCGCATCTGCTCATCAAAGTCGTTGTTGAGAAAAAAGCCTGCTCCCATAACCAACACAACACCCAGTGCAAACACACCAGCAAGGCTTGCGAGAAATTGCGCCTGTTTGCGCTCCCGCTCCCATTGCCGCCAGGGCAGTAAGTTAATTGTTGCCATTATTCAAAGCTCCTCATGGCAAGACCGCAGGCGATCATCATCGCGGGCGCGTCGTTGGCCAACGCAGTTGAATCCACTTTGCCGGCCAGGGCCATATCCAAAAACGGATTAGCGATAATCGTTGGCGTTCCTAGCTTGCTCTCAATAATCTCAGGCATGCCTTCAATAGAAGCTGTACCGCCTGCAAGAACAATGTAGTCAACGTCATCGTACTGGCTGGATGAAAAGAAAAATTGCAGTGATCGAGTAACCTGTTGCAGCACCGCATCCTTAAAGGGCAGAAGTACTTCCTGTTCGTAGTCGTCGGGTAAACCACCCCGCTTTTTCGCAAGGCCAGCCTCTTCAAAGGAAAGCCCATAACGACGTTGAATCTCTTCGGTGAGCTGCTTGCCACCAAAAAGCTGCTCGCGGGTATAAATCGATTTGTCCTCCGCGAGCACACTCAGCGTGGTCATGGTGGCGCCAATATCGATAATGGCGACCACCAGGCCCTCGGGGTTTGCACCAAGTTGGGGCTGCACTAGTTCGAACGCGCGCTTCATCGCGTGTGCTTCTATATCTACTACCCGGGGCTTGATGCCGCCAAGGTCGAGCGCAGCCTCACGCAGTTCTACGTTCTCGCGGCGGCAGGCGGCCAACAACACTTCAACCTGATCAGCGGCGCCCTCAGACAAACCCATCACTTCAAAATCGATCGCAACTTCATCGAGGGGATAGGGAATGTACTGATCAGCCTCAACGGTGATCTGGTTTTCCATCTCATCGTCGGAAAGCGCGGCATCCATTTCAATGGTTTTCGTAATCACTGCCGAGCCGGCGACAGCGACCGCGCACATGCGCGAGCTGGCCTTGGCACGGGAGACGAGTCGCTTGACTGCCTCCCCTACACCTTCTACATCACTGATGTTTTTCTCGACTACTGCATTTGGCGGCAGCGGTTCAACGCCGTAGGACTCAACTCGGTAGCGTGCACCTGACTTCGAGAGCTCAAGAAGCTTTACGGATGTCGAACTGATATCCAATCCGAGCAAGATACTGGACTTGTTACTAAATAGACCGAACAAGGTAAACCTTCCTTACAGTTTCAAAAAATCAGGCGCGTAGAGCAAAACCTGGCATCTCGTTTTTCACAATCCGCTTGTGTTCGCGACCTTTAACGATTGCGCTCCACGTTGACTACTGTTGATAAACGGACAGAAACCGTCACTTATGGCATTCTTCTGCGACGCGACATTAAATACCAGCCGCAGACGAAGGGCAACGTAATGAATCATTCTAATCGCGAATAATTATATAAAGCTGATCTTTTTTCATTTCAGATTGCCGCTGTAGCTACAGTTCTGGCTAAAAATTTTGTAATACAGAAGAAAAAACGCAGCGCTCCAACCTCAAATTGCACGTACAGACCAAGTTTTCTTCCTTATCATTACTCTGCGATAGCTGACCAAACGCCAACAATCTGTAATGACAGTTTCTAATTCGCCTTCGCCGCAACAACCCGCTGAATCGGCAAAACCAACAAAAACAGTGCCCAAACGACGACTGTTCCTGACCATTATCTGTCTAGGCGCTCTTGCTGGATGTGGGGCGGTGCTCACACTGAGTGCAATCTATCTCTACTTGAACCCGCAGATTCCTGATGCATCGACCTACAGAAACGTAAAACTTGAAAAGCCGCTGCGAGTTCTTTCTCAAGAAGGCGATTTACTTGCCGAGTTTGGCGAGCGCCGGCTTATCCCAATAGAAATGGAGGCTGTCCCTCCTTTATTCATTCGCGCGCTGGTAGATACCGAAGATAAGCGTTTCTATTCTCATCAAGGCGTCGACTTTATCTCGTTACTCAACGATTCCTTTCAACTGCTGGTGTCCCGGGATATCTCGGGTGGCGCGAGTACGCTGACCATGCAACTCGCGCGCAACGTTTCCTTCTCGCTGGAACAGAAGTTCATTCGCAAGTTCAAAGAGATGTTGTTGGCAATGAAGATCGAGCGCCAACTCTCCAAGCAAGAGATATTGAATCTCTACATCAACCTGGTGCCTTTCGGAAAGCGCGCCTACGGCGCAGAAGCGGCGGCGCAAACTTATTACAACAAGCCGCTCAAAGATCTGCGTCTTGCGCAGCTTGCGATGCTCGCGGGCATTCCCCAGGCCCCCACCGCGGGTAATCCTATAAACGGTCCAGGGCGCGCGCTAAATCGCCGCAATCTGGTGCTCGGTCGTATGCTATCCGAAAACTCTATTACCCGTGCCGAATACGATGAGGCAGTGGCCGAACCCATCACCGCGCGTATCCGACGTCAGAGCTTTGATACAGCAGCACCCTACCCGGCAGAAATCGTGCGACAAGAACTGTTACCAAATTATCCCGACCTCTACACGGGTGGGTACAGTGTGAGCACTACCATTCAATCAAGACTTCAAAAACAAGCCGTGTCCGCGTTGCGTCGCGGACTGCATGGCTACGACGAGCGGCACGGTTACCGCGGTAGCGACGCCAATATAGAGCTTGCGGAACAACCACAGCTCGACGAAGTAATGGCGGCGCTCGACAAAGAAATCAATTCGGCACTCTCGGCAAACGAAGCAAATCCTGATGCCCCTCCCGTCCGCGTCGAACTGCCCGAGCTTCCACCACTTGATGAAGAGTTAGCGGCGCAGCTTACGATAGAACTCAACAAGCAACCGCTAATCGGCGACACCCTATCCGGAGTCGTGGTGAAGGTCGCGCAACGCGCGATTGTGGTTGCGCTTTCAAACGATATGGCCATCGAATCAGCCGCTGAGGTACCAAACCAGCAAACACTGCAGATCGTGCCCTGGGAAGGCCTCAAATGGGCGCGCGAATATATTTCTGTTGAGCGTAAAGGTCCGCCACCAGAAAACGCGGAAAGCATCGTCTCACGCGGCGATATAGTCGAGCTTACTGTTGACCCCTCGAACCCTGAGCATCTGCGGCTTGCCAAAGAACCACAGGTGCAAGGTGCGTTGGTTTCCCTGGATCCGGTTACAGGCGCTATTCGAGCCCTTACCGGCGGCTACGACTTTTCTCGCAATCAGTTTAATCACGCCGTGCAAGCACGGCGCCAGCCCGGCTCCGGCTTTAAACCTTTTGTCTATTCGGCGGCGCTCGCTAACGGCATAACACCCTCAAGCATCTACATGGACGCACCCATTGTCCTGGATGATGAAGGCCTGGAAACACAGTATCGACCAAACAATGACAACAAGCGCTACAACGGGCCCACCCGATTGCGTGAGGCGCTGTATCGCTCGATTAACCTCGTTTCAATTCGCGTGCTGCTTGATGTTGGCGCCGGCCGAGCGTTACGCCACGTGCGCCGCTTTGGATTTGATACCAGCGACTTCCCGCGCAACACTCAGCTCGGCGTGGGCGGTGGAACCATGGGTGTTACACCCATGGAGATGGCACGCGCTTACAGCGTGTTTGCAAACGGCGGCTACCTGGTCACGCCTCATTTGATCACCGAAGTACGAAGAGACGATGAAGTGCTCGAAACTCGGAGCTACCCGTTGGTGTGCGAAGATTGCGCTGTAGAAACCGAACAAGAACTCGCCTCATCCTCGACCTCCGCACCAACAACACAAGAGCCAACAAACGCAATAGTGGCGAACGACCCGCAATCAGCTGCTCCCGCCTACGCAGAACGCGCACTCGGTAACGACAATGCGTGGCTAATGCACAACATGTTGCAGGACGTTATTCGGCGCGGTACCGGCAACAAGGCAAGATCGCTGGAGCGTCGTGACATCGCTGGCAAAACCGGCACCACCAACGAGGCCGCAGACACCTGGTTTAATGGCTACAACCCGAGTCTCGCCACTAGTGTGTGGGTGGGCTTCAGCGACTATCGACCGTTGGGGCCCCGCGAATACGGCGCGACAACGCCGTTGCCCATATGGATCGATTTCATGAGTGAAGCACTCAACGAGGTTCCGGAAATCAGTCTAGACCAACCCGAAACTGTCGTGAGCCTAAAAATTGACCCAGACACTGGGTTGGTTGCGCGACCAGGCCAGCGCGACGCCTTGTTCGAATATTTTCTTGAAGACTCGCAGCCGGAGCGATCATTGGATGATAGTCCGGCGCTATACGACGATGACTCCGGCAGAGAGTCGATCAACACCACCGATCTGTTCTAAGCGAATCGAAACAAACTGCAGAAAGCGTTACTGAACAATTTTCAGATAGTCGCCGGCGGTAGGCTCACCGTAGGGATGATCACCGTTTATCACTCGCAAAATGCCTTCAGCGTCGCGCTTGATAGAAGATTTCTTCGCAAGCTCCTTATAGGTCATGCCGGGCTCTGCAACAATAACGGTTACGGTTTGTCCATTAGCTATTCGGGCATCCGCTGATGTCATGCCGCGAAATGACTCAAGCGTCGCTCGAAACTGTTTGCGCAAAATCTCGGGATCACCGTCTGGGCCCGCTTCTGCCTTCAATAGATAGAAGTCGGCATCCTTCAGGACTGTTGCGATCATACGCAGCTTGGCATCAGAACCCGTGACCGGGGCATCAGCAATGTAGGCGGCGTAGCTGTTTACCGTGAGTTCTTCGCCGTTCGTAAGGTCATTGCGTTTTAAAGTATCTACAAGATAATCCTTTGGTGTTTTCGCCTTGCCGCCGCCTTGTCGTTGCAGCGTAATCAGACCTTCCTTCTTACCTGCAGGTGCATCCGCACCTATTTCTTTGCCATTGTTAGTGATGTTCCAGCCGAGCGGGAACTTAACCACGATGCGCAGCACCGAATGATAATAAGTATCCTTTTTGACCAGCCCTGTCGACGATTCATCGCCATATACAAGGCCGTCCATAAGGTCCCAAAAATCGCCCACGGGTTCGGCAAGTTCATCAGGCATCAAGTGCTGATTTTTTAGTACGAGCTCGTGTAAGCGCTTGTCGTTCTTGGGGTGAGTGGTAAACAACCCGTGGTAGCGCGGCTTGCCGTTCGGCTTCGACTTTTCATACAGTTCGCTATCTTTTAAAACCTGAATGCCGTCAATCATCGACATCGGGTTGTAACCCGCGCGGGCAAGGAAGTCGCCTCCGTAACCGTCAGCCTCAAGTTCAAGCTCACGACCAAAGCCAGAGCTAATGGTTGCGGTAGTCGCGTTAGCCAGATCATTGATGGCACCGGTGCCGGTAAATATTGCGCCAAGAATACCCGCGACCCGGCCAACTCTGGTTACGCGGTTGCGGCGCTGCACGTGACGACCTACGACGTGACCAATTTCATGCCCCAAAATGCCGGCAAGCTCACCTTCACTGTTCAGTGATGTGAGCAACCCACGGTGAACAAAGATGTAACCGTCGCGCGTCGCAAACGCATTGAAGTTGGCGTCATCAATAATGTTGAAGTGATAGTCGCCCTTAATATTGTTGGTTTCGATAATCCGGGCAGCGATGCCACGCACATAGGCGTTCCACTCGGGGTCTTCGTACAGACCGCCGTTGGATTTTAGTTCTTTATAAATCTTGTAGCCGTCGCCGGCGGCATGCGCAGAAGTTGATACAAATCCGAGCAGCGAGAAAGCGACCAGCAACAAGATCAAAAGCGATCGAAGCCTGTCGCGCCTGCGACTCGCTCTGGGCAGGGAAACAGGTGTTAAGCCGACTCCGGATAGGTTGAATGCAGACAAGTTGAACGCAGGCGCCAAACCCGCGCCAGTACCCGCTGCGGGGACCATATTTGTCCGTCTAATTGACATTTTTCCAGAGATCAGCCGCAAAATATCCTCCAGCGTCTACAACCCATTATGCACAGTCCACCTGAACGGCGGCCTGCCAACCTGGGTTAGCTAGGTATTTTGAACGATGAAGGCTCGAAAAGTTGCGTTTTTCGAAGCCCTGCTCAAACAATCGCCAGGGCTGGAATCCGGGTACGTCGGGCCTATTCGGCCGCCTGGCCTGAAGACTCTTCGGCAGCCGCATCAGCCGCTTTCTTGGCGGTAACGGCTGCGCCACGACTGCCAAACCGTTGCCGATAGCGCTCTACCCGGCCACCGGAGTCGAGGATCTTCTGCTTGCCCGTATAAAACGGATGGCAAGCCGAACACACGTCAAGGTGCAGGTCTTCGCAAGTGGTAGACCAGGTCTCGATAACGTTGCCGCAGCTGCAAGTCGCCTTGATCGCCTGGTAGTCGGGATGGATGTCGGCTTTCATGGGTGTCACGGCGTTCGAAATCTGGGCCGGGGATTATACCAGAGAAAGTCTTTGTCGCAAGACAACCCCCTCAAGACAGGCCCTTTATGACTAGGGGCCCTCGGCTGAGCGCCCGCTAAAATACGGTATAGCCGCCGTCTACGCAGACTTCCTGGCCGGTGTGATAGGTCTGATCTGGATCGGCCAGAAACGCCCCGACCTCCCGAAACTCAGAGGGTTCGGCCCAGCGCCGAACGGGCGTGCGTTTGATGGTGGCTTCGCGGAATACATCGCTTTCATAGCCGCCGCTCGCAAGTTCGGTAATGGTCCAACCAGGCAAGAGCGAATTGACCCGTATCTTGTGCCGGGCAAGCCCGACCGACAGCGCCCGAACCAAACCGTTAAGTGCCGTCTTTGCCGTGCCATAGGCCTCATTGCCCGCCGCGCCATGAATGGCGGAGGTAGAGGATACGGCCACAAGGCTGCCACCCTGGCCCTGGTCGATCAGTCTTTTAGCGGCTTCGCGCAAGGTTAGAAACACACCGTCCAGATTTACTGTCATCACCGCACGCCACTCTTCGAGCGGGAGATCAACAAAGGGCGTGCCGGTGCCGCCGCGACCAGCGTTGGCAAACAGGCCATCCATACGCCCCATGTCGCTAACGGTTTGATTCATGGTATCGATAATGGCCTGTTCATCAGCGACGTCACACACATAGGCCGACGCGCTACCGCCATGCTCATCTGCGATGGCATTAAGGCTCTCGAGCGCAACCTTGTTCTTTTTACTGTTGCGCCCCCAGATAGCAACGCTGCCCCCAGACATGGCGATGCCTTCTGCCATGCCAAGGCCGATGCCGCCGTTGCCACCTGTGACGATGAATACTTTTCCGGTTAGATCAATCATGCGTTGATGCTATCACCTCAGGGCAACGAGCAGGCAACCCGAAGGGCAGAACTGCCACTGTACGGAGCGGTCTGCGTCACCCAACATAGTGGCGTGAATTCTGACTCCCAAAACTCTGGCGCTTCATATGCCTCTTCCTCCGGCGGAGCCGATTACCTGCAAATTGCAGTGGCCCGACCGCTGCGCAGCCTGTTCGACTACTCGCTACCCGATCAGCTGCCAGTACCGCCCATCGGCGCCCGGGTAATAGCGCCTTTTGGCGCGAGTAAAATTGTCGGCGTGGTAATGGGGCACGCAACGCCGGCAGACACCGAGCGCACCAAGCCCATTTTGGAGGTGCTCGACACAACGCCAGCGCTGCCCCAGGCCCAGCTCGACATTGCCCGCTGGCTGGCTAACTATTACCAGCATCCCGTGGGTGAGGTATGCATGAGCCTGTTGCCCACGCTTGCCCGGCGCGGGCGCACTATGCAACTTGCGCTGGATACCGGTTACCGGTGCGCACCCGGAATTTCACCAGACGAAGCGCAGGCGGCGATTGGTCGTGCCGCTCGACAATTAGAACTCTGGGAATTTATTAGCGCGCGCGCTGAACAAAGTGTGTTAAGCGCCAAACAAATTCGCGAAGCAGGGTTTGCGCGCCCCTTGTTAAATGCGTTGCTCGACAAACAGCTGGTTGCAGAGCACAGCACTGAACCCACCGCGACGCCAATTAACCCCGAGCCAAAAGGCTTAAGCCTCACCGACGAGCAGCGAGCGGCGCTTAGTGCTCTGCTCAAGGATCAACACCACTACGCCACGCACCTTCTTTACGGTGTCACAGGTAGCGGCAAGACCGAAGTGTACTTGCAGGCAATTAGCGAAGTCCTGCAAACAGGCAAGCAAGTGCTGGTGTTAATTCCCGAGATTGCACTGACACCGCAAACCCTGGCCAGGTTCCAAGAGCGCTTCGGCGCGGCGGTTGCCTGGCACAGCCAGGTTAACGACACCGAACGGCTGAGAGTCTGGCTGCGATGTCGCGACGGACTTGAGCCGCTGCTCATTGGCACGCGCTCCGCAATCCTCACGCCCTTTAAAAACCTGGGCCTTATCATCGTAGACGAAGAGCACGACCCTTCGTTCAAGCAAGCCGATGGCCTGCGCTATTCGGCGCGCGATCTCGCCGTAAAGCGCGCCCGGGATCTCGACATTCCGCTGTTACTCGGCAGCGCAACACCAGCGCTCGAAACCCTGCACAACGCAACGCTAGGCCGCTATGTCGAAAGCAAGCTACTCACTCGCCCCGGCGGCGCCAAACTTCCAACCATGCGCATCGCAGACATACGCGGCGTAAAGCTTGTCGAAGGCATAGCGCCTGAGATGCTCGACTTGATCAAAAGCCATATCACCAGGGGCAATCAGGCGCTGGCATTCATCAATCGCCGCGGCTACGCCCCAACCTATCTGTGCGCATCCTGTGCCTGGCAAGCCCAGTGCCCAAACTGCGAAGCGCGCTTTACGCTACACCGACAGCCTCGCGAACTGCGCTGTCATCACTGCGGCGCGCGCTCAAGAATTCCGACTACCTGCGGCGGCTGTGGTTCAGCTTCGCTGATTCCAATTGGCGCCGGCACACAGCGCACTGAAGATGCGTTGGCGGGACTGTTTCCAGATACGCGTCTTATTCGTGTCGATCGCGATACCACTCGCAGCGCCAAACGCCTCGAAGCCCAGCTCGACGAAATAAACAAAGGTGAACCCGCGCTGCTGGTTGGCACGCAAATGCTCGCCAAGGGACATCACTTTCCAGCCGTCACTCTGGTTGCCATTCTTGATGCCGACTCAGGATTTTTGGCGGCCGACTATAGAGCACCAGAACGAACCGCGGCCCTGATCATGCAAGTTGCGGGGCGTGCAGGGCGTGCCGAACGCCACGGTGAAGTGGTTATTCAAAGCATGCACCCTGACAACCCAGTGTTGGCCGCACTCATCGATGGCGGCTACACCGCTTTCGCTGAGACTGAGCTTAAACATCGAGCCGAGGGGGGTATGCCTCCATTTCGCCCCATCGCCATGCTGCGCGCCGACGGCTTGACACCCACCGAACCAGAAACTTTGCTGCGCTCGATGGTTAAGTGCATCGAACAGGCCACAGATGATGATTTACAGATTCTGGGGCCGGCGCCAGCGCCCATGGGTCGCGTTGCCGGACGCTTTCGATCCCAAACAATGCTGTCTGCAAACACCCGCCGAACCCTGCACAACGCCGTATCAACCGTAGTGGCAAACGCGCCGCCATCGCGCCATGGCAAACTCTCCTGGTCGATAGACATCGACCCTTACGACACTTACTGAGCAGATAATCGCCCAGATAAACGCAGGGTGTGGATGAAAAGCGCGGCGGCCTTCCCTATTATGCGCCGCCATGGCTAAGGACTTTGCCAAGCGCTCCAAACCGCGCAAGAAGAAACCACCACCCAGCCGATTTAGTCTGGGCAGCTTTGTGGCAGGTATCTTTACCGGCGTGGGTCTTTTTTTGCTCGGCGCTTACGGTCCCGAATTGCTCAGCACCCGGGAGTCCCCTGGTACTGCACAGCACTCAGAACCCTCAAATCCGCCACCGCAGCCCAATACCGCCCCCTCGCCACAAGATCTGGAATTTGAATTTCGCGACTTACTCGGCACCGATAGCGTAAATCCTGATATCTCGGCCTACGAGGACGACGTTAAGAGTCAGCAGCCCAAGGCACCGGAAGGGCCAACGCAATACCTGTTGCAGTCGGGTTCGTTCCTTATTCAGGCCGACGCCGAGACCCGCCGCGGCACATTGCTACTACTCAACATGCCTGCAAACATCGTCGAAGCCCAAATCGACAACAAGATCTGGTATCGGGTAATTGTTGGGCCATACGCCGAGCGCGGCGAGGCCCAACAGGCGGCCCTTCTGTTGCGCAGCCAGGAAATCAGCTCCATCTGGATGGAGCAGCCGATTACCCCAGGCTAGATGGGGCTAATTTGGGGCTAGATCTCACAACCCACACCTTGAAAGCCGGACCGAGCGCCCCAACAACCTGTTAACGGTTCGATAAAAGGTCTCCCCCGTGCCCATTGAATTCCATGCCACCACAATTCTAAGCGTTCGCAATGCCAACAAAGTGGTCGTTGGCGGCGACGGCCAGGTATCTATGGGTAACACCATCGCCAAGGGCAACGCCAAGAAAGTACGGCGCCTGTACAACGACACTGTATTGGCGGGTTTTGCCGGCAGCACCGCAGACGCCTTCACGCTGTTTGAACGTTTTGAGGGGCAGCTCGACAAATATCAGGGCAATCTGGTGCGCTCTGCCGTCGAGCTTGCCAAAGATTGGCGGGGCGATCGTGCGCTACGCCAGCTCGAAGCCCTGCTGATAGTGGCGGATGCAGAGAACACCCTAATGATCTCCGGCACCGGGGATGTGATCGAACCCGAAAACGGGTTAGTCGCCATAGGCTCCGGCGGGCCCTACGCCGAAGCCGCGGGTCGCGCGCTCGCACAAAACACCGACATGGACCCAGAGACCATTGTCGATCGAGCACTCAACATAGCGGGCGACATCTGCATCTACACCAACCAAAACCTCACCATCGAAGTTCTGGAGACCGCAAGCAAATGATGACCCCTCGCGAAATTGTCCACGAACTCGACAAACATATCGTTGGCCAGGATGACGCCAAACGTTCAGTCGCGATCGCTCTGCGCAATCGCTGGCGCCGTATGCAGCTCGGCGAAGCCATGCGCGAAGAAATTACGCCTAAGAACATTTTGATGATCGGGCCCACCGGCGTGGGTAAAACCGAGATAGCGCGCCGCCTTGCTAAGCTTGCTAACGCGCCGTTTTCAAAAGTAGAGGCCACCAAATTTACGGAGGTGGGCTACGTTGGTCGCGATGTGGAGTCTATTGTTCGCGACCTCGCCGACGCCGCCGTAAAGATGCTGCGCGAACAGCAACTCGAAAAAGTCGGGCCGCGCGCAGAAGATGCCGCCGAAGATCGCATACTGGATGTGCTGCTACCCGAACCCAGTGGCGCAGGGTTTAACACCGAACGTTCCGAAAACGGCACCCGCCAGGTATTCCGCAAGAAACTGCGCGAAGGCGAGCTCGATGACAAAGAGATCGACATCGATCTGGCGCCGGCCGCTATGGGGGTCGAAATTGTCGGCATGCCGGGCATGGAAGAAATGCAGAGCCAGCTGCAAAACATGTTTAGTGGGCTCAACAAGGGTCAGACCAAGTCGACGCGCATGAAAGTTAAAGACGCCCTTAAACGCGCGCGTGAAGAAGAGGCAGCAAAGCTGGTAAATGAGGACGACCTCAAGGCAGAAGCGGTCTCCGCTGTCGAACAGTCTGGCATTGTGTTTATCGATGAGATCGACAAGGTGGCAAAACGCGGCGAGACCTCCGGCACCGATGTATCACGCGAGGGCGTACAGCGTGATCTGTTGCCGCTTATCGAGGGCTGCACGGTTTCGACGAAGTACGGCATGATTAAAACCGATCACATTCTGTTTATCGCATCGGGGGCTTTCCATCTATCGAAGCCGTCAGATCTTATTCCTGAGTTGCAGGGCCGCCTGCCAATTCGAGTAGAACTACAGGCGCTCACACCCGAGGAATTTCAGCGCATTCTGTCTGAACCGGACGCCTCTCTCACCGAGCAATACGCAGCACTCCTGGGCACGGAAGGCCTTGAGCTCACTTATACCGAAGACGGTTTGAAGCGCATCGCCGAAATCGCCTGGCACGTAAACGAAAACACCGAGAACATAGGTGCCCGGCGCTTACACACGGTACTTGAACGGTTGCTAGATGAGTTGTCGTTCGAAGCTGGTGAAGGAGCAACGAGTACGGGCGCCGCAAAAGTCACAATCGACGCAAAATTTGTGGACGACAAGCTCGGCGAGCTGGCGCAAGATCAGGACCTGTCTCGATTTATTTTGTAGGCTTTGCCTATGTCTGTATCAGCATCAGCGCCCGAAAACATTACCTATCGCAAAAAAGCGCGCGAACTGGTTGTAACCTTTTCTGACGCCGAGTTTGCACTACCGGCTGAATATCTGCGGGTGTACTCCCCGTCTGCCGAAGTGCGCGGCCACGGCCCGGAGGAGCGCAAGCTTGTCGCAGGCAAAAAACACGTAGCGATTGATAGCATCGAAGCCATAGGCAACTACGCAATTCGCATCACCTTTAACGATGGCCATGACACCGGTCTTTACGCCTGGGACTATTTGCGTGAGCTGTTCGATCAGTTCGACGCTTATTGGGGTGAATACTTAAAGGAGCTAAAACTGGCCAACGCATCGCGCTTGCCACAGATTCCGTTAGCAGGCGGTCCGGGCGTTGGCGCCTGGTCACCTAACAGCTAACCCGAGGCGACAAGAAGCCCAGCACACTCATGACTGATACCAAAACAAAAGTCGACTTCGGTTTCGAGAAGGTAAGTCCCGAAGAAAAGACTCGCCGCGTGGGTGGGGTGTTTACCAGTGTCGCCGACCGCTACGACCTGATGAACGACCTGATGTCGTTTGGCACTCACCGCTTAATGAAACGCATGCTGATCGAAATGTCTGGCCTGCGTGCCGGCAATACGCACCTCGATCTGGCCGGCGGTACCGGCGATATTGCGGCACTCGCAAGCCCTATTGTTGGCGACGAAGGCCAGGTGGTACTCGCAGACATAAATGCTGAGATGCTTGAGGTAGGTCGCGAGCGACTGCTGAACAAAGGCATCACCAATGCACGGGCTTGTCAGGCCAACGCAGAACATTTGCCCTTTAATGACCACAGCTTCGACTGTTTAACCATTGGCTTCGGGCTACGCAACGTCACAGACAAAGACCAGGCGTTACGCGAGATGTGTCGAGTATTGCGGCCCGGCGGAGTGTTGTTGGTTCTCGAGTTTTCTCACATCGAAAACCCCGTGTTGCGCCAGGCTTACAAAGGCTTTCAGGCGCTGTGGCCCGCTGCAGGCAAAGCACTGGTAAACGATTCAGAGTCTTACAAATATCTGGTTGAGTCTATTCGCGTGCACCCAAAGCAAAACCAACTGAAGCTCATGATTAAGGACGCAGGCTTTACCAACGTAACCGTAGATAACCTCGTGGGTGGGGCCGCCGCTATTCATCGCGGAACTGTTCCCAATACACCCTTATGAGCGCCAACCCTCTTACAAGCACTCTCGCTGCACTTTTGGAGAGTGCCGCATCTCAGGCTTTGGCACTCGACGCCGACGCTCGAAACGAACTGGTGAAGCTCGACGGTCAAACGCTGGTGCTCGAACTTACGACCCTGCCCAACTTGCCGGAGCTCGCCATCCGCGTTAATTGTCACGGCGAAAACGGCCCGGCTAATCGAGGTGGCGACGGCGGCTCCCTAAGTATCATGGCCGAGTCGCCGCACAATCCCACCCCACCTAACGCAATTGTTCGCGGCGGTATCGCTGACGTGGTGTCCATGCTGTGGAGTGAGGATCTTAACGCCTCAGTTACTATCGAAGGTGATGAGCAATTACTCATGGCGTTAAAACGCTGCTTCAGAGGGCTGTCCCCGAATTGGCGCAGTCGAGTTGATGAAGTTGTTGGGCGTCTCTCTGGACCAAGAACTGGACCAGGAGCTGGACCAACCACTAGCGCAACCGGGGAGTCAAAGAACTCACCAGGACCGGGTGGGCAGATTCTGCAAGATGTATTGGGCCAGGCTGAGCTCGCGTTCGATACGCTGCGCGCAACATTAGGAGGCGCCTTCGAGAGCACTCGAGAGCAAGCCCAATCCACCACGGGTAAATTCTGGGCAAAGGAAGACGAAGCAGAAGATTTCGCAAGGCGACTGGAAGACCTGCAGCTCGAAGTTGACCGATTAACCGCTATGGTTCGTAACCTCTCCTCTGACTCTTC
>CAZFIA010000020.1:0-6042 GCA_964519335.1 uncultured Pseudomonadales bacterium | reverse complement strand
GACTCTTCTCTAGAAAAGAAGTCATGAGCACAGTGCGCCGCGCGTGGCGCATCCTGCGCGTGCTGTTGCAATTCAGACTGTTTGAACTCGTTAGCCTGCTGGACTTGCCCTGGTGGGGCAAAGTTCTGTACGCGCCCTTTGGATTGGCCGAGCGCTTGCTGCCCGAAGCTGCGCAGCCGCTCGAAGAAAGACTGCGTCTGGCTATCGAAGACCTGGGGCCGGTATTTGTGAAGTTTGGGCAAATTCTCTCCACCCGCCGAGACTTGCTCGCACCCAACTACGCCCAGGAGCTGGCGCAGTTGCAAGACGCCGTGCCGCCGTTTGCAAGCAGCACAGCGGTTGCAATTATCGAAGCAGAGCTCAACGCGGACATATCCCAGCTTTTTGCTCATTTTGAGCGTACACCGATGGCAAGCGCCTCTGTTGCGCAAGTACACGCCGCACAACTCCCCGACAAAAGCCACGTATGCGTCAAGGTGCTGCGACCCAACATTAGGCAAGTGATCAAGCAGGACCTTGAACTGCTACACGACCTTGCGGGGTTGATCGATCGCGCGTCGCAAGAAGGCCGCCGTCTGCGACTTCCCGAAGTAGTGGTCGACTACGACTACACCATAAACAACGAGCTAGACCTCGAACTCGAAGCTGCCAACACCATGCGGCTCAGGCTCGACTTTGCCGACTCAACCTTGCTCTACGTACCTAAAGTGCATGCAGAACTTTCCACCCCAAAGGTGTTAACCCTCGAGCGAATTTTTGCAGCGCCCATGGGCGACGTGGAGGGTCTTATCGCTGCAGGCACAAACATGGAAAAGCTTGCCGAGCGTGGTGTCGAAACCTTCTTCACTCAGGTATTTGAAAACAACTTCTTTCACGCTGACATGCACCCAGGCAACATATTTGTTGATATATCAGATCCAGACGACCCCAGCTGGGTAGCCATTGACTGTGCGATCATGGGCGAACTAACGCGTTCTGATCGGCTGTATCTGGCGCGTAGCTTGCTCGCGTTTCTAAACCGCGACTATTACACCGTCGCCCGACTGCAGCTCGAGTCCGGCTGGGTGCCTGCGAACACCGACCTCGACAGACTTACCGACGTAGTTAAAACTGTTTGCGATCCGGTGTTTGATAAACCCCTCGCAGAGATCGAATTTGGCCCCTTCCTGGTTACGCTGTTTAGCGCAGCGAGAGAGTTTGACCTGCAGGTGCAACCACGACTGGTGTTGTTACAAAAAACGCTGTTGAATATCGAAGGCCTGGGCCGACAGCTCTACCCCCAACTTGATCTGTGGGCTATCGCACGGCCCTTCATGCAGCGCTGGATGACAGCGCAGCTTGGCCCCGAGACCACGATCGAACGCTTCGCCAGCCGTATGCCCGAACTTCTGCAGCAATTACCAGCACTGCCTGATTTGCTGGTCGATGCCGAGTTTGAGCTAAAGCACCTAAAGCAGATGTCGCTGCAGCAAAACGCCCGCATAGAAGCCTTGCAGGCCAAAGCAACCCGCAAGTCACGCCACCTGCTTTGGGGCGCCTCTGTGGGCGGGGTTGGGGTGTTGCTGCTGTGGGCGCCACTAAGCAGTGCGCTAAATCAAAGCAACACAGCGAGCATAGGCCTGATTGCCGTCATAATTGGCGCGTTTATCGCCCTACGCAGCGGTTAAAATTGGCTCGCACGAATCGCCGGACCCCCATAGGGGTTGAGAGATGGATCAAGAGATGGATCAAGAAAAAGAAATAATTACACGGCTCAGCGACGTTCTTGAACAGCGTAAAAAAGCTGCAGCAGACAGCTCTTACGTGGCCTCGCTCTACGCCCAGGGTCTGAACAAGATTCTCGAAAAGGTGGGTGAAGAGGCAACGGAAGTGCTGTTAGCCTCGCGAGACCTCGCTCAGGGCGCACCGGACGGTCCAGACGCCGCACCTAACACCGCATCAGACGACAAATTGGAGGCCGCATTAATCGGTGAAGTCGCCGATCTGTGGTTCCACAGCATGGTAATGTTGACTCATCAAGGCGTGGCGCCAAACAAGGTACTCGACGAACTGGCCAATCGCTTTGGCGTGTCGGGTATCGAAGAAAAGCGCAATCGTTGATAGCGCCGACCCATAGCGCGCCACCCACTTAGGTACACAGGAGAATTACATGTTTGGTTTAGGCCCCTGGGAACTCTTAATCATTCTCGCCATCGTCTTAGTGGTGTTCGGACCGAGCCGGCTCAAAAACCTTGGCTCCGATCTCGGTAACGCGATCAAAGGTTTTCGGACGGCAGTGAAAGACGATCCTGCCGAAAAGGTGGAAGACCAGGTAAAGGCCGAAACGGCCAACGCTGAGAAAGCGGTGGATTCAGCCGACCAGAAGACGAATGTTTGATATTGGATTTCCGGAACTCCTTATTGTCAGCATCGTCGCGTTGCTGGTATTGGGTCCGGAACGCCTGCCCGAAGCACTGCGCACACTTGGTTTATGGTTCGGCCGCATGCGCCGCTCGTTTTCTGCGGTAAAGGTAGAGATCGAACGCGAGATCGGCATGGACGAGGTTCGACGCCAGCTTCACAACGAAGCCATTCTTGAAGAAATGCGCGAACTAGAGTCTCAAGTGGGGAAAATAGGCAACGATCTCGAAGCGCAGGCTGACGAGATAGTAAACGAGCCCCATCCAAGCGATGCTTTGGGTGATGCTTCTGGTGATGCTTCTGGTGATGCACCTGTTGATGCTTCTGGTGACGCGCCTGGCGAGTCAGCAGACGGCAAATCTCAATGACTCCGATCTGCCTCGCCAGGTTAGTTAAGCCACCCGCATGACCGATCCAAAGCAGCTCAGTCACGACAACTCAGTCGATGAAGCCGAGATGCCATTCATGGCGCATCTTCTGGAGCTGCGCCAGCGCATTCTCTACGCCGTGCTGGCAGTGCTACTGCTGTTTTTTCCGGTCTATCTCATTCTCGGCAACAGTCTCTACGAGTTTATGGCAGCGCCTCTGCTGGAGGCAGCACCCGGTGACATGATCGCAACCGAGGTAGCAGCGCCTTTCTTTGCGCCGCTGAAGCTTGCGTTCTTCGCCGCCCTGTTTCTCGGCATGCCGTTTGTACTGCATCAGGCCTGGTCGTTTGTGGCCCCCGGGCTGTACTTAAAAGAGAAACGCCTGGCGCTGCCCTTGCTAGTCAGCAGCATCACCCTGTTTTATCTGGGCATGGCCTTCGCTTACTTCCTGGTGTTTCCGCTGGTATTTGCGTTTTTCGCGAGCACCACCCCGGAAGGCGTTGCCTTCATGCCAGATATCTCGAGCTACCTGAATTTTGTGCTTAAGCTGTTTTTGGCGTTTGGACTCGCGTTCGAAATCCCAATCGCTACCTCTCTGTTAGTTTGGACCGGCTTCTCGACCCCAGAGAGTCTCGCCTCGAAACGACCCTACGTGATTGTCGGCTGTTTCGTCGTGGGTATGTTGCTCACGCCACCCGATATCATTTCACAGGTAATGCTGGCCCTGCCTACCTGGGGCTTGTTTGAACTTGGCATTGTCGTAGCGCGGCTCATAAAGCCCGCAAAGGTAGATACCGAGACCGTCAAATAGCTGAGTCAACAGCACGTTCAACCAATGCTGCCGCAACCCATGCAAGAGGCGGTATGAACAGATAAAACAAGAGCTTTCCGACAAACCCAATATCCAGCGGCCAGGATGTAAACGAGCGAACGGTTTCGCGGTGCTCTATCAGCAGAGCTAAGCGCGAAAAGTCCCCGCGTCCGCAGTCATCAACTTCAACCTGCAGCTCTTGCAGGCGTCTGGCAATACAATCACGCATATTCTGATGCAACCCCAAGATCGGCGGCAACACCAACAAGAACAAAGAAATAGCTGCGATGAATAGTCCGGCCTGATAGTTAGCCCAGCGAATTTGAAAATCCAGCGACTGAAGTGGCAGGAGCGCGATGCCCCCAACGACAATTAGCAAGTGTATAAGCGGCACAAGCACAAAGCCTGATAAGCCGTGAAGGCCGTAAACATCAATCTCAAGCTGCCTACCTAGACGATACAGCGCGAAGCTGCACTTCACTCGCCAACACAACAGCCAAAAAACAAATCCCCAGGCTATAGCGGCCATTAAGCGCAACCACAGGTCATAAGCGGTCTGGTTGGCAAAATTTGCCAGCCAGGATAAATCAGAAAAATCACTACCCCAGAGGGAACCCGCCAAAACGGCGGGAATAATCCATAGACCGGGTCGTGAGGTCACAGCAGCCGCTGTTTCCTGAGCGCTCGCCGGTATGAGTTGCGCAAACTCGCGCACCGTACGCCGTGACAAAGCCCAACTATGACAATTCGCGAAAACGGTATAACCCGGTATAACGCAAAACAACAGAGATGTGCCCAACATTTGCCGGACAGACATTCCGAATTCAACGAAGTAGGAGGCCGACGAATCAAGTATCAAAAAGGGTATGAAGCACACAAGAGAAACGCAGACCGGCACCAGGAGCACGTGGGTGCTCTCTGCTACGCGCACAAACCATGGAACGGTGACGGATTTCAACGCTGGCTCCTGTGCTGACAAACTACTTCTCCAACAGAAAAGTGACGGGGCCGTCGTTGGCAAGATCCACGAGCATATCCGCCCCAAACTGACCAGTTGCAACGCGCACCCCACGATCAGAAACAGCCGAAACGAAGTCATTATAAACCCTCTCAGCAAGCTCTGGCGGCGCGGCGGTGCTAAATCCCGGTCGGCGACCGCGGCTTACGTCAGCAGCGAGGGTAAACTGAGAAACTACCAGGAGCTCTGCATTCAGGTCGTTAAGAGAGGCATTCATCGAACCGTCTTTCGAACCTTGCTCGGGGAAGATCCGTAAGCCCAGAACCTTGTCGGCGAGCCATTTCACTTCCGCATCACCGTCTCCGGGAAACACACCAACAAAAGCCAGTAATCCCACACCTATTTCTGCGATGCGAACATCTGCCACCGTGACACTTGCTTTAGTAACGCGTTGCAGCAACACGCGCATGGGTCTAGGACACGCGTCGCTTTCGGTCGATCTCTTTCAGAAGGGCTTTGCGCACCCGAATCGACTCCGGCGTGATTTCTACCAGCTCGTCATCGTCAATAAAGTCGAGTGCTTGCTCGAGCGTTTGCTTAATGGGGTTATTAAGAATAATCGCTTCATCCGTGCCAGAGGCGCGCACGTTAGTGAGCTTCTTTTCCTTTAGCGGGTTGACCACCAGGTCGTTGTCACGCTGGTGAATACCCACAATCATGCCTTCATAAATCGGCTCGTTGGGCGACACAATCATCCGGCCGCGGTTCTGTAAGTTAAACAAAGCAAAGGAAACCGCCTTGCCCTGAGCGTTGGAAATAAGCACGCCGTTGCTACGTTGGCCCAATTCGCCATCAACGCGTTCGTCATAACCTGCGGATGCATACGTCATGATTCCTGTGCCCGATGTCATCGACATAAACAGCGGCCGAAAGCCCATCAGCGCCCGCGTCGGCACGCGATAGTTCAGAATGACCCGGCCACGACCATCCGAGCGCATGTCTATCAGCTGGCCCCGCCGGTCACCCAGCGCTTCCATCGCCTTACCCTGATGCTCTTCTTCAACATCGAGGGTCAGATTTTCGAACGGCTCATGGGTCTTGCCATCAACTTCTTTGGTGATCACCTGCGGTCGCGACACGGCCAGCTCGTAGCCTTCTCGGCGCATGGTTTCAATCAATACCGACAGATGCAGCTCGCCTCGGCCGGAAACCCGGAAACGATCGGGGTCGTCAGTTTGTTCCACCTGCAAGGCAACGTTATGGGAGGCTTCGCGGAACAGGCGCTCGCCAATCTGCCGCGATGTAAGGTATTTACCTTCCTTGCCTGCAAACGGTGAGGTGTTAACGCAGAACAACATGGTGAGCGTGGGCTCGTCCACCGACAGGGGCGGAAGCGCCTCAACGTTGTCTGGAGAACATAGGGTGTCAGAGATGCCGATTTCTTCTACGCCGGTTACACAGACTATGTTGCCTGCCTGCGCCGAAGGCAGCTCGACACGATTCAA
>CAZFIA010000019.1:16700-39605 GCA_964519335.1 uncultured Pseudomonadales bacterium | reverse complement strand
GCCCGAAACCCGCAGATTTCAGCCCAGCCCGGCAAAAGGGACGCGAATTCTAGCCACGTGGGCTAATGAAGGCAATGGCTGCGCGACCGCAAGCGCAGAAACCCCAATTTAGATGATATTACAATTAATATCGCAAGAAATTCGGGGACAAATTCGGGGACAGTTTACTCAAAGCCCCCGACGACATACCCATAGACCTGCTTACTCATGCCCGATGCTCCCGAGCCAAATACTCATGTGAGCGCATCTCCAGCAGCCGACTCTGCGTCCGTTCAAATTCGAAGGCCAGCCTCGACCCCTGATACAGGCTCTCCACCGGTTCTTCGGCCGACAGAATGAGTTTCACCCCGCGGTCATAAAACTCATCAACAAGACTGATAAAGCGCCGCGCCTGATCTTCGAGTTTGGTTGTAAACCGCGGCACATCACTCACCACCACGCTATGAAACAGCCGCGCGAGTTCGATGTAATCGTTTTGACTGCGCGGCCCATCACACAGCGCCGCAAAATCAAACCAGACCACCCCCTCGGCGCAAGAGCGACTCTGCATGTCGCGCCCCTCTATGCTGAGTACGGCTTTGTCTGTTACCTGCTCGGTCGCCGCAATGCGTGTAAAACTTGCCGCCAGACTCTCTTCAGCCGCACTACCAAGAGGCACGTGATAAATTTCCGCCTGCTCAAGCACGCGTAATCGATGGTCTATACCACCGTCAACGTTCAGAATTTTGGTGTGCGCGTTAAGCAAATCGATGGCGGGCAAGAAGCGGCTGCGCTGCAAACCGTTTTCATAAAGATTGACGGGCTCCACATTCGAAGTAGCAACCAAAGCAACACCGCGATCAAACAGCGCGGCAAGCACCTCCGCCAAAATCATGGCGTCGCCAATATCTGACACAAAGAACTCATCAAAGCACAGCACAGAGCCCTTGCTTGCAAACTCATCTGCAACCAGCAGCAGCGGATTAGAAGAACCGGCATGCGCATTGAGGCTGCGATGCACTTCGCGCATAAAGCGGTGAAAGTGCATTCGCAGCGCCGCCCCCGCTGGCAACGACTCCACAAACAAATCCATAAGAAAGGTTTTGCCGCGGCCAACGCCACCCCACATGTAAAGGCCCTGCAAAACCGGCGTGGGTTCAGGCTCATTAAACCTGTCGAGCAATCGTGAGAAGAAGCCGCTCTTCTTTCCGCCGACAGTCCCATCCCCAGGCTCATTCGCCTGCGCCATAAACCGCTGATACAGATCCTCGAGCGCAGCCACGGCAAGCGCCTGCCCCTCATCCGCCACAAGCTCCCCGCTACTTACGAGTTTGGCGTACCGATCAGCTGGAGAATCAACACCGCTCACAACACCTTCCTACCTGTTGTGATCAAAGTCAGCGCGATTGTCATCGAAACCAGTGCGATTATCATCGAAACCCGTGATGCGAGCCCTAGCAGCACGAGCATGCGCCTCAAGACCCTCACCCTCTGCAAGCACGGCTGCAATACGAGCCACCTCCTGGCCACCATTCTCAGACAGTCGTATAAGCGACGAACGTTTCTGAAAGTCATAAACGCCAAGCGGCGACGCATAGCGCGCCGTACCAAAGGTAGGCAACACGTGACTAGGACCGGCAGCGTAATCGCCCATGACCTCCGCCGAACCCGCGCCGACAAATATCGCGCCGGCGTTCTGCACTGCATCGACCACTGCCTGCTCCTGATCTGCCGCCACGTTGATCGCGAGATGCTCGGGCGCAATACGATTAGAAATTGCAACGGCATCTGCCAGATCGCGGGTGAGTATTAGCGCCCCGCGATTGTCGAGCGACTGTCGAATCAACTCGACACGCTGCATAGTGGGCAACAATCGTTCTATTGCAGCCTCTACCGCGTCAAGTAGCGCCTGACTGGGCGTAAGCAATATGGCCTGCGCAGCCGCGTCATGTTCTGCCTGCGAAAACAGATCCAGCGCCACCCATTCAGGATCGGCTGTGTCATCAGCAATCAACAAAATTTCGCTGGGACCGGCAATCATGTCGATATCAACCGGACCAAACACCTGTCGTTTTGCCTCCGCCACAAAACTACCGCCCGGGCCCACTATCTTGTCAACGCGCTCAATAGATTCTGTGCCAAAAGCGACCGCAGCAATGGCTTGAGCACCCCCTACGGTTATCACTTCGTCTACCTCCGCAACACAGGCCGCGGCGAGCACCAGCGGATTACGCACGTCATCTGGCGTAGGCACCGTCATTACTATTTCAGAGACACCAGCAACCCGTGCAGGAATCGCAGTCATCAGCACCGTTGAAGGATAAGCCGCCTGACCACCGGGTACATAAACGCCCACGCGACGCAGCGCAGTGACTTTCTGCCCTAGCGTGTTACCCAGTGAATCTGTGTAGCTCCAGGACTCTTCACCCTGGTGAGTATGGTACTCACGCACCCTTAATGCTGCGGCATTAAGGGCCTCTTTATCGCCGGCTGGTAGAGACTCTAACGCCTGTTGTAACTCCGAACGATCGATGCGCAGACTAGACGCTTCACCAACCGCCCGCCGATCAAAGCGATTGGTGTACTCAACCAAAGCCGAATCACCGCGTTCACGAACGTCAGTAATAATCGCTGACACTTGCTGCGCCAAATCTCCATCAGCCCGGGTATCCCACTCAAGCAGTGCATCCAGGCTAGCCGCAAAGCCTGCAGCCACGGAACTAAGCTTGCGCACCACTTGCGTCCTCTACAACAGCGCGAAGCCGCGCAATCAGCGACTCAATCTCATCATGCCGGGTTTTCATCGCAGCTCGATTAACAATCAACCGGGTAGAAATCTGCGTCACTACTTCGATGGGCTCTAGACCATTAGCTTTAAGCGTGGCTCCGGTTTCTACAATGTCGACAATCTGATCCGCAAGCCCCAACTGCGGCGCAAGCTCAAGAGCGCCAGAGAGCTTTATGATATTTACCTGCTGCCCCTGCTCGGCAAAAAAGGCTAACGCCGTTTTTTCAAACTTGGTGGCCACGCGCAAAGGCCCTATAGGCGCAGGCGCATTGGGAGGACCGGCGGTCATTAGATTGCACCGCGCAACCCCAAGATCGAGGCGTTCGAAATATTCGGTGGCCGAGGTTTCAAGCAACGTATCTTTGCCGACAACACCAATATCTGCGGCGCCATATTCAACAAAGGTGGGCACATCATCTCCGCGCATAATTACCAGCCGTGCAGAGCCGCATTTGCTCGGAACCACCAGCTTGCGCGTAACAGACAGATCCTCCGCAGGTTCTATTCCCACAGACGCAAGTAGCGGCAGACACTTACCCAAAATTCGGCTGCCTTTATTAAGCGCAATAGTCAGCATGGTTCTGCCAGTTAGTTACCCTATTTTCCGCGTCAGCTAAATCAGGGTGAGACGCGAGACACCCGCGCACCCAGCTGCGCCAGTTTTTCTTCCAGCCGCTCATAACCGCGATCGATGTGATAGATCCGGTCGACGAGCGTTTCACCGTCTGCAGCCAGACCCGCAATCACCAGGCTTGAAGACGCACGCAAATCGGTCGCCATTATGGGCGCGCCATGGAGTTTTTCCACTCCTCGCACAATAGCCGTGGTGCTGCCCTCAAAATCTATGCTGGCCCCAAGCCGATTGATTTCCTGAACATGCATGAACCGATTTTCGAAAATGGTTTCCGTAATGCGCGAGGTGCCGTCCGCGATGGCATCCAGCGCCAAAAACTGCGCCTGCATATCGGTAGGAAAGCCGGGGTGCGGAGACGTGCGAATATCAACGGCTTTGGGTCGCTTGCCGTCCATGTCGAGGCTAATCCAGTCATCTCCCTCCACGACCTCGGCACCGGTTTCGCGCAACTTGGTGCACACCGCATCGAGGGTGTTCGGCAATACGTGTGTGACCTTCACCTTGCCGCCGGTTGCAGCACCTGCGATCAGATAGGTACCGGCCTCTACCCGATCAGGAATAACCGAATGCTGGGCGCCACCTAGTTTTTCTACCCCCTCCACCACAATGGTAGCCGTGCCCGCGCCCTCAATTTTTGCACCCATGCTAATCAGGCACTTGGCCAGGTCGACAACCTCTGGCTCGCGGGCCGCGTTCTCGAGTACGGTTGTGCCTTTGGCCAGGGCCGCAGCCATCAACAAATTCTCAGTGCCAGTGTGCGTGACCATGTCAAAGAGCACGGTCGCACCCTGCAGGCGACCTTTACAAGACGCAGGCAATGCCGCACGAACGTAACCTTCGCTAACGGTGATCTCGGCCCCCATCGCGGCAAAACCCTTCAGATGCTGGTCAACCGGCCGAGCGCCAATAGCGCAGCCGCCTGGCAGCGAGACCTCAGCCTCGCCAAACTTTGCAAGCAAAGGCCCCATCACCAGGAACGATGCGCGCATCGTCTTAACCAGATCGTAGTGGGCGCAAAGTTCATTCACCTTTGCAGCACACACATCAACGCCACCATGCTCGTCGGTTTGTACCTGCACGCCCATACGTTCGAGAAGCTGACACATCGTATCGACATCATGCAACAGCGGCACATTACGAAAGCGCATCGTCTCTTCTGTTAACAGTCCGGCCGCGAGCAGCGGCAGAGCTGCGTTCTTGGCGCCACTGGTTCGAACCTCACCCACCAGCGGCACGCCGCCTTTAATCAAGAGTTGCTGCATTAACCGGCGACTTCCGCTGGCGTAAGCGCTTTAATGGTTACGGCATGAACGCTGCCGTCAGCCAGCAAACTCTTGATTGGCGCATACACCGCCTGCTGCTTCTTAACTCGATTCATGCCTTCAAACAGCTCGCTCACAATATAGATTTCGTACTTTCCGCCTTCACCTTGAACATCAAGCTCTGAAAATTTCAGTTCCGCTTCGATGCAGGCCTTGATTTGCTCAATCACACCGCTCTCCTAGGATAAGTTGCCGGTTTAAAGGGTAAAGAGTATGGGCGTTAAGTGGAGAGAAAAAACCACAGCGCCTCCGAGATAAATAGAGGTAAATACAGACTATCGACTCCGCCAGGCGGCTAGCCAACGTTGCTCGTGTGCTCCGCAAACATAGAAGTAATGCCCGAAAACTCGATGACGCCAGTGAAGTCTGAGCTCAGATTGCTCAAGCGCAGTTCTTTTCCTATTTGGCTAGCGGTTGCCAACCATGCGAGCGCCACCGCTACTGCAACGGAAGTGGCCTCAACATTCTTCATATCCAGGCGAACCAGAGCCTCGGGGCTAGCAGTTATAAACTGCTCACCCGCGAGCGCCATGGCATTAGCATTTTCTAGCGTGACAGGCACTTCTACTGTACCCAAGGTCTCGGCCTGCCCGGAATTAACTGCGGAATTAGTTGATGAGGAAGCAGCATCAGCTGCAACGATCAGCGATTGTGGATCAATTGCGCTCAAGCGTCTTCGCTGGCACCAGTGGTATCCACTTCGCTCACCAGACCGCCCCAGGCGTCAATCACTTTGTCGAGGTCGCCGCCATACTGTGGGTCGTTAACCGCGCTGCCGAACTGATTACGAAACGTAAGGCCAAGGTTGATGCCATTAATAATGATGTTTTTCATCTGCCAGTTGCCCGCCTTGTTCTTACCCATCGTATAGCTCAAGGGATACACGGCACCGCCAGGCGTAGTGATCTCCATGTTGACCGTAGGTCGCTTGGGATTGCGAGGTGCCCGAGTAGGATCCAGCACCTTTATTTCTTCGTTACTAAATTGCATTAGAGCGCTGGCATAGGTTTTAACCAACGAGCTCTTAAACGAACTAGCGAACCGCTTTCGCTGCTCAACGGTTGCGCGCTTGTAGTGTGACGCCATAACAAGGCGTGAGAACGAACGAAAATCAACAATTGGATCGAGCAGCGCTTGTACTTCGCTGTGATAGCGCTCTGGAGATTCATCGGCGTAAGCACGCGCCTCTTCAATGAGCTCCACCAGCTTTACGGAAGTACCACGAACGACTTCATGAGGTGAGGGATCGCCGCCCTGCTCTGCAGCAGAAGACGTACCAGTGATAGCGAGCGCTAACATGCACACTGCTACTCCCCAAAACCGACTAACTAATTTTTGAGTCGCCATCATCTGTTTATACCTCTAAGAAGTAGTTACTTACCGAGCGACGTTACAAAGTCGCCGATCAGTTTTTCGAGCACCAGAGCGCCCTGAGTTTCAAGAAGGAAGTCGCCATTTTCGAGCGTCTCTTCATCAGCGCCGGGCGTCAGTGCTATATAGCGCCCGCCCATAACGCCTTCGGTGACAATCTGCGCGCCTGTGTCTAACGACAAGGGCGCAACGTCATCTTGCACCGCAAGGCCAACTACGGCCTCACCATATTCGGCATCGACCACGATGCTGGTAACGCGTCCTACAGTTACGCCGGCAATGGTTACCTTGGCGCGCTCGCGCAAGCCAGACACATCATCGAATCGGGCCTGCAACAGGTAGCCTTCGGTACTAGCGCTTGCGTTGATGCCGCTCACTCGCACGGCCAGAAACACCAACGCAATGATGCCTGCCAGCACAAAGGCTCCAACGCTGATCTCGATGGTACGCATTCGCATCGCTAGTTCCTGTCGACCTCTTGTAAAACGAGCTCTTGTAAAACGAGCTCTTGTAAAAAAGGAGAAAACGTTTGTAAGAACGTTATCTGCATATAAATCACTTAAAATCTCCGAACATCACAAGCGTAAGCACAAAGTCGAACGCGAGTATCGCTATGGAGGAGTATACAACTGTTCGGGTCGTGGCTTCGCCAATCCCTTCAGCCGTAGGCACCGTGTCATAGCCTTGAAAAACGGCAATCCAGGTTACCAATACCGCAAAAATTACGGCCTTTATCATACCATTTCCTATATCCCGGCCGATTTGTACGCCATCCCTCATTCCATACCAGAAGCTACCTGAATCAACGCCTAACCAATCCACGGCAACCAGCGCACCGCCGTATATGGCGATCACACAAAAAATGAGCGTAAGCAGTGGCAGGCAGAAGAAGCCCGCCCACAGCCTGGGGGCCACAATACGATGCAGCGGATCGACACCCATCATTTCCATGCTGGACAACTGCTCGGTGGTCTTCATCAATCCGATCTCAGCCGTGATGGCTGATCCCGCTCGGCCAGCAAACAATAGCGCGGTAACAACGGGCCCTAGCTCGCGCAAGACCGTAAGCGCAAGGCCCAGGCCAACTGTCGATTCGGCACCAAAGCGCACCAGCTGCGTGTAAAACTGCAGCGAAATAACCGCCCCAATCGAGAACGCCGACAAGCTCACAATAACCATCGACAACACGCCAACGTTATAGAACTGTTTGATCGCCAACGGCACATCAGCAGCCTTTGGCAGCCCCCAAAGCGCGAGCACCCAAAGCGTTGAGGCTCGGCCGAGCGTTTGCAAACTTTCGAGGGCTTCCTGCCCAAGCACACGCAAAAATCGAAGCATTAAGGCGCGCCCAGCAAATCGTATTCGAGTTCGTCTGCCGGATAATGAAACGGCACCGGCCCATCAGGCGAACCGTTCATAAACTGCTGAATGCGCGCAGAGCTGTGGTTCTTTAAGACCGCGGGCGAACCGTTAGCCACTACTTCGCCATCTGCTATCACATAGATCTTGTCGGCAATCGTGACCGTCTCGTGAATATCGTGCGACACCAGCAAACTGGTTAAACCCAACGTATCGTTTAGGCCTTTAATCAACGTGAGCAACACACCCATCGCAATTGGATCCTGACCGGTAAAGGGCTCGTCATACATGATGAGGCTAGGGTCCAGCGCAATAGCTCTAGCCAACGCCACTCGCCGGGCCATACCTCCGGACAGTTGCGAGGGCAGCAGATCGCGCGCACCGCGCAAGCCAACAGAATTGAGCTTCATCAACACAATGTTGCGTACCAGCCGTTCCTCTAGGTTGGTATGAACGCGCAGCGGAAAGGCGACGTTCTCGTACACGTTGAGGTCGGTAAACAGGGCTGAAGATTGGAATAACATGCCCATGCCGCGACGCAGCTCCAAAAGGTCTCGCCGGGACAGCTTGCAAACATCCTGGCCATCTACCAGCACCTGCCCGTGATCCGGTTTCACCTGGCCGCCAATAATGCGTAAAAGGGTCGTTTTGCCGGTGCCGCTTGGCCCCATAATCGCGGTGATTTCACCGCGCGGGATATCGAGGTTGAGCCCGTTAAATATCACCCGCTCACCACGCGCGTAAAACAAGTCGCGAACTTGGATCAGGTTAGACTGTGTCTCGGACCGAGATTCAGAAGATGTTTCAGACAACTAAAGGCCTATTTTTGACGGCTGCAGGCAGTCGAAAAGCATACCACCTTGGCGTCACGGGGCTATGCGTCTAAAGTCCACCCCCGGTAATGCCTTCCAATCACCTCTAAGTAGACCGCCAAAGCCCAGTGTGGATTCCCATTTTAATTTTGATCGCCGGTTTTACCGCGCTCGTTTGGAGCGCGGATCGCTTCCTGTCGGGTGCGGCAGCGACCGCAGCCAATGCCGGCATGTCAAAGATGATGATCGGGCTAACCGTGGTCTCACTTGGCACCTCAGCGCCCGAGATTCTCGTGGCCCTGGCCGCAGCGCTTGAAGGTAATCCGCTGCTGGCGGTGGGCAACGCGGTGGGCTCAAATATCGCCAACATCGGCATGGTGCTGGGCATAACCGCAATTATCGCGCCTCTGCCTTTCTCTGGAACTACACTTCGCACTGAGCTGCCCTGGCTGTTCGGCGCCACGGGACTCACCCTTGCGCTGTTGTTCAATCAGCACTTGTCGAGGCTCGACGGCGTGATGCTGCTGATCGGTCTCGCGTTCATTGTCTATGGACTGCTGCGTCGCCAGACCACCGATCCTAACGAGATCAGCGATGCAATCAACGAGGAGCTCGAAGAACTGCCTGAAATGCCCATGAAGCCGGCATTGATCTGGTTATTCACCGGACTCATTGTGTTACTGGTAAGCGCCAACGTCCTGGTCTATGCGGCGACAACCATCGCTACGAATCTGGGCGTAAGCGAACTCATCATAGGTTTAACAATTGTGGCTGTCGGCACGAGCCTGCCCGAACTTGCCGCCACCGTTGGCTCCGCCCTAAAAGGCCACACCGATATTGCTGTTGGCAATGTGGTGGGCTCAAACATCCTCAACATTCTGGCCGTTCTTGCGGTACCCGCGCTTGTGAGCCCAACCGACATCAGCGCCGCCGTGTTCTGGCGCGACTGCGGCATGATGGTTGCGCTCACCCTGCTGTTGGGTTTGTTTGCCTACGGCGTTAACTCAAGAGCCATCATCACGCGCTTTGAGGGCTCGGTACTTATCCTCAGCTGGATTGGTTACAACTACATGCTGTATCTGCAATCAGGACCAACGGCCTGATTGGTTAAGATGCGTAGAACGCGCTTATGCAGGAAGCTCTAACCAACATCGACCTTCTGTGCCTCGATGTCGACGGTGTTCTTACCGACGGCAGTCTCTACTACAGTTCAAACGGTGAGGAATTCAAAGCGTTTTACACGCAAGACGGTTCCGCACTTAAGCGCTTGCAAAACAGCGGCGTAGCCCTTGCCATTATCAGCGGCCGCACATCTAACATGGTGAAGCGACGCGCAGCCGAGTTAGGCATCGAGCATCTGTACGAAGGTTACGAAGACAAACTGCCCGCACTTAACGACCTGAGTAAAAAAACCGGTATAGCGTTGTCACGCATGGCGCACATCGGAGATGACGTGCCAGACATAGCCTTGTTTAAGCAGGTTGGCGTAGGCTTAGCCGTGGCTGATGCACATCCCGACGTGCAGGCCGCAGCAGACCTTGTCGCTAAACTACCTGGCGGCAAGGGCGCGGTTCGCGAACTCGCGGAACTCATCATGCGCGCCCGCAACAGCACAGCTTGAGCGACGGGCGCGGCATGAACGCGGACTCATCCGCCAATCGACAAAACACCTTGCTGTTGTTATTGGTTTTTGCAGCGTTGATTGGCGCCGGCTTGTATTGGCTGAGGCAACAAGACCAGGCACAAAATCCAACTGGTCGTTTGCCGGAAGAGCTACGTGACGAGCCCGACCTGTTGGTTAACGACGCCGTTATCCATCAGTTTCGCCTGTCTGGCGAGCGCAAATACCTATTGCGCGCCAAAGTGATTAAACACTTCTCCAAACAAGCCCTCACGCGCATGGAAGCACCCGATCTGTTGCTCGAGAGCAGTAGCCAAAATGCATCGGCTAGTGGCCAGAGTAATGATGAAGACAATGCTGCACCCTGGCACGCAACCGCAAACTTTGGTTATGCACGAACACTAGAGGGTGAGGGCGGCGTCACCGAAGAAGTTGTTTCTTTGGAGGAGGACGTAGAGCTCAGCCAGGCCCGAAAGCCGCCACGTTACCTGTCAATGCGCGGCGAGGCGCTGGATCTCTACCCAGACCGCGAATACGTCGAAACGGATCAGAGTGTTACCATCGACACCCACACCGGGCGCACCAAAGCACAGGCTATGAGCGGCGATCTGAATACGGGCGTGCTGCGCATGACCGGTGACACAACGCAGGTGCAGACGATTGTTCTACCTTTTCAGTTCAAGTAAGTACAAACCCCAGAAGTACCAGCGAGCGGGAGCGCTAACTCCGGTGTTGCTGTTGGCATTTCTATCATTGGGGTCCGACACCGCCTTCGCCCTTACCGACGACGCAGACAAGCCGATCCAGATTCGCTCCGATGAGCTGGTGTACGAAGACAAGGCGTCGAGGGCGACCTACAGGGGAGATGTGGAGGTTAATCAGGGCTCTTTGAAGATCACGGCCGAAATGGTCACCATCGAGTTTGAGGATGACAAAGTCATTCGCTTGATTGCAGCAGGTTCCCCCGCTTATTACAGCCAGAAGCTCAAAACCGATCAAGAAAGCATGCAGGCCGATGCCCGCACCATCATCTATCACACCCGCGACGAGAAGGTTGATTTAAAGGGCGACGCTCACCTGAGCCAGGAGGGCAATGACTTTCGCGGCGAGCTCATTGAATATGACATTCGCGCCGGCCGCGTAGACGCCGCGAGCGAGAAGCCCGAACGCATCCGGATGACCCTGCAGCCGAAGCGCAGCACCAGCGAAACACCATCTGCCGCCGAACCAGAGAGCTAGTTTAAATTGTCCGACAATAAATCCGATGCAGTCGGAAAAACCATCCTGAAGGCGAGCCACCTGAAAAAAAGCTATGGCAAGCATCAGGCCGTGGCCGATCTGAGCCTGGCTGTGGGCAACGGCGAGATAATCGGCCTGCTGGGTCCGAACGGCGCGGGCAAAACCACCTCGTTCTACATGATTGTTGGTTTGATCAAGGCAGACGCAGGCACCATCACGCTAGACGACAAGGATCTAACCCCGCTGCCCATGCACGGCCGAGCCAGAGCCGGTATTGGCTATCTGCCCCAGGAGGCGAGCGTATTCAGGCGCCTCACGGTAGAACAGAACCTCCGCGCAATTCTAGAGCTTCAAAAACACCTGTCGCGCACCGAACGCCGCGACCGGGAAGACAAACTGCTCGACGAATTTGGCCTGACCCCGATCCGAACCCAGCGCGGAGAGCGCTTATCCGGCGGCGAACGACGCCGCCTTGAAATCGCGAGGGCTCTCGCCTCGGATCCCAGCTTTATGCTGCTTGACGAGCCGTTCGCCGGGGTCGACCCCATTTCTGTGGCCGATATCAAAGAGCAGATCAGAGACCTTGCCGACCGCGGCATTGGCGTCCTGATTACCGACCACAATGTGCGCGATACCCTCGATATATGTGACCGGGCCTACATCGTAGTTCAAGGGCAGATAATCGAGGCGGGAGACGCCAAAACGATCCTTCAGAATGAGACGGTACGCAACGTGTATCTGGGCGATCAATTCGAGCTTTAGAGACCCACTCAGCTAAACTGAGGCTGTAATGAAGCAGTCTTTACAGTTAAAAATTGGTCAGTCGCTGACCATGACCCCACAGCTCCAGCAAGCGATCCGCTTGCTGCAGCTCTCTACTGTGGAACTGCAGCAAGAAATTCAACAGGCGCTTGAGGCAAACCCCCTCCTCGAGCTTGAAGAAGAATTTGAAGCCGAAGAAGACGCGCCCGAGGCCGAGAAAGACGAAGAGCTTCTGCAATCTGATGAGTTCACCGAGGCGCTGGACCTAACCGGTCTCGAAGATACAGCCCGCGACGAAATGACCGGCGAGCTTAATGAATTTGAGGACATCGCCGGCGTATCCGATTACGACACCGATGTGCCCGATGATGTACCCGTCGACAGCACCTGGGACGATCTTCCAGCCGCAACAAGTTCATCAACCAGCACAAGCGAATCAACGCTCGATTTCGAGATGCGCAACAGCGCAGATACCACACTCACCGACCATCTGCTGTGGCAGCTGAACCTAACACCCATGTCAGATCGGGATCAGGTGATTGCACTTGCCATCATCGACGCGATCCACGCCGACGGCCTGTTAATGATGACTGTCGAAGACATCTGCACAGGCTTCGATCCGCTGCTCGAGATTGAGCTAGATGAAGTTGAAGCGGTGCTGCACCGATTGCAGCACTTCGACCCGCTTGGGGTTGCAGCCCGCGACCTTGGTGATTGCCTGGCGATTCAATTGCGCGCGCTACCTGAGAACTGTGAATGGCGTGCTGAAGCACTAACGCTTGCAACCGAACATCTGGATATTCTGGCCTCGAAAGACTTCGCAAGCCTGCGCCGCAAAACAAAACTGGGCGATGCCGAACTATCAAAAGTGGTTGCGCTCATACAGTCGCTGAATCCACGACCCGGCAGCAGCATCGGCAGCGACGCCGCTGCTTATGTGGTACCTGATGTGCATGTGCGAAAAGTTTCGGGCAATTGGCAGGTTACACTGAACGGTGAGTCTATTCCCAAGGTTCGAATCAACCAGACGTACGCCGGCATGATCAAGCGCGCGGATTCGAGTTCAGACAACCAGTATCTGCGGGACAATCTGCAGGAAGCACGCTGGTTTCTGAAGAGCCTTCTCAGCCGAAATGACACCCTGCTAAAAGTAGCGATGCAAATCGTAGAACATCAACGCGGCTTTCTAGACTATGGCGAAGAAGCCATGAAGCCTCTGGTCTTGCATGACATTGCAGAGGCGGTAGAGATGCACGAGTCGACCATATCGCGAGTAACCACTAACAAGTACATGCACACACCGCGTGGCATATTCGAACTGAAGTACTTTTTCTCGAGCCACGTAAGCACAGGCAGTGGGGGTGAGGTGTCGAGCACGGCTATACGCGCGCTTATCAAGAAACTTACGGCTGAAGAAAATCCAAAAAAACCATTGAGTGACAGCAAGATCACAGCAATACTAAATGATCAGAACATCAAGGTAGCGCGGCGTACAGTGGCCAAATATCGAGAATCTCTGGCAATCCCCCCCTCTAACGAGCGCAAAAGGCTCGTATAGCAGTGCTCACCCCACCCGCCACTGCCGATCTTCATCAGAATGATCTTATGCGGTGTAACGGTGACACAGCTCTCAAAACTCACAGTTCCCTCTCAAACCACCCTGAGGCCACGAACCTCGGTCGCGTACCCCTGTCTGATTTATTTACCTCACTCAGTGCACTCAAAAGGAGCATCTATGCAGCTAAACATCACCGGCCATCATATCGACGTCACCAGCTCTCTACGCAACTACGTTACTACCAAGCTAAACCGGGTTGAGCGCCACGACGACCACATCACCAACGTCCATGTGGTGCTGTCAGTCGATAAACTGGTGCAGAAGGCAGAAGCCACCCTACACACCACAGGGGCCGAGATTTTTGCCGACGCCGACTCCAAAAACCTCTACGCCGCCATAGATTCACTCGCCCAAAAGCTCGACCGTCAGGTGGTCAAACACAAAGAGAAAGTGGCCAGCTTCAAACCTACTGATCGACATCAACCGCTTCCAGAGGAATAATCCGCCCCTCAGCCCGAATGGGCTCACAAGCAGTACGTTGAATGTCACAATCGCGGCCCGTGGCCACCACTGATTCAGGAGAAAGTCCTGAATCCTCACATGCGCTCCATCAGCTGCTCAGCGTTGACCGGACGAGTGCGCGGGTAACGGCAAGTTCCCGCAAGCGAGCGCTCGAACATGGCTGTGAAATCCTAGATGGCAGCAATTCACTCAACGCCCGCGCCGTGCTTGATGCGCTGCTTGCCAGAGAACGCCTGGGGACAACCGCACTCGGAGAGGGCATCGCCATCCCTCACTGCCGCCTGCCGGAGTGCTTGGAACCGGTGGGCGTTCTACTCACACTCGACAAGGGCGTCGACTACAACGCGCCTGACGACGACGATGTCGATGTGCTGTTCATTCTGGTGGTGCCAGACAGCGCAACCGACGAGCATCTACAAGTGCTTTCGCAGCTCGCAAGCATTCTTTTAGATGAAGAAAATCGCAAGGCTCTGCGAGCGGCACCAGACAATCTGACACTGTTCGAAGCCATGATGAGCTGTAGCACGACGAAAAGTAGTGCAGGCTCACAGCCAAACCCCCCAGCAGACGGCGATTAAGCCCAGTGAAGCTCATAATCATCAGCGGCCGTTCGGGTTCCGGTAAAAGTACCGCACTAAACGCGCTCGAAGATGAGGGGTTTAACTGCATTGATAACTTTCCAGTGGGCCTATTGCAGTCGCTGGTGCACAACGCGCTGCGTAATACGTTGGCACCCACCCAGCACCTGGCGGTGTGCATAGACGCCCGCGCAACAGATCTCGAAAGATTTCCAGAGATATTGCTGTCGCTCGACCGGATGGATCTCGACTGCCAGGTGCTGTTTTTAGACGCAGGCAACCCCACACTGGTAAAGCGCTTCAGCGAAACTAGACGACGCCATCCGCTCACCAATCCATCGACAGACTTGCGGCAAGCGATAGAAATCGAACGTCAGTTACTCGAGAGCGTGTCAGATCTAGCTGACCTTATTATCGACACCACCCAAATGGACAGCCAGTCGCTGCGTGAGCTGATCAAAACCCGGGTTGTCGAAAAGCAATCCACCGGACTTGCCCTACTGTTCCGAAGCTTCGGCTTTAAGTTTGGTGTTCCGGTAGACGCCGACTTCGTTTTTGACATTCGCTGCTTGCCCAACCCGCACTGGGTTGAAGAACTTCGACCGCTTACCGGTATGGACGAGCCAGTGCGTGACTATTTGTCGCTCAAGAAAGAAGTGGGCGCCATGTTTGATGACATTCAGAAGTTTGTCGCAAACTGGCTGCCCAGATTCGAAGAATCCAATCGTGTTTATCTAACCATCGCCATTGGCTGCACCGGCGGTCAGCATCGATCTGTTTATATGGCCGAGCGATTAGGAAAGTACTTCTCTGCCCGAAACCCAAATGTGTTGGTGCGGCACAGAGAACAACCCGGCCTATACAATGATCCCGACCCATCCGAAGGCACACCCATGGAAGGGACAGGCGTACCCTCGCTCACTGTCGCCAGCCCCCGCGCACCAGCCGCTGCGCGCGAACACCCTGACGCCTGAGGCGTCTTGGCTTTGCAATGCCAACGCGCAACTTAATCATAGTGAACCGACTTGGGCTGCACGCCAGAGCAGCCGCCAAGCTTGTTGAGCAAGCGCAGTCTTTCTCCTCCACCATCACCCTTGGAGTCACCGACGAGACTGAGTCAAAAGTGGATAGGGTAGACGGCAAGTCAATAATGAGCGTGATGCTGCTGGCTGCCGGCCAGGGCACCGAGATCGAGTTAAGCGCCGAAGGGGATGACGCCATGGATGCACTGGATGCAATTGATGCGCTGATTGCAGACAAGTTTGGCGAATCCACCTGATGCATTTTGGTTATACCGGGTAATGCAGTTTCAAGATCAACTCAGCGAAGTTATTCACGCACTAGATGAAGGATCAATCGACGATACGCGGCTGCTGTTGAGATCGATGCGAGCGCCTGAGCTTGCCAACTTGCTTGAATCGATGCCGCCAAAACCGCGGCGACTCTCGTGGGAGCTGCTGGACGAAGAGGTTGCAAATCAGATTCTGCAACACCTGCACGAAGATGTGCGCGGTGACTTTCTTAACTCAATGGACACAGAGCAGCTGCTGCACGCTGCAGACGAGCTCGACACCGATGACTTTGCCGACCTGCTGCAGCAGCTTCCGGAAGAGATAAGCCAGACGCTGCTCAACGCCATGGACAGCGCCGATCGCGACCGGGTAGAGGCGGTGCTTTCGTACCCCGAAGACAGCGCCGGCGGGATGATGAACACCGATACTATTACGGTTCGGCCCAGGCACTCGCTAGAATTGGTGTTGCGCTATTTGCGGCGGTTGCACGAACTGCCAAAAACCACTGACTCACTGATTGTGGTTAACAGCAAAGATGCGCTGGTCGGCATATTGCCGCTCACCAAACTTTTGACGTCTGACCCCACCGTAACCGTGCGCGAAGTTATGGATACTGAGCTTAAACCCATACCGGTGGATGCTGAGGACACCGATGTGGCTAAAGCCTTTGCTGAGAACGATTTGGTCTCTGCACCGGTTGTAGATGAGACCGGCCGGTTGCTTGGTCGAATTACAGTTGATGACGTGGTTGACGTGATTATCGAAGACGCTGACGAGGCGGTGCTTGCGCGTGCTGGACTGGATACCGACGAAGACACCTTTGCGCCTATCTGGCGGTCGAGTCAGCGCCGGGCGGTTTGGCTGGGGATTAATCTCATCACGGCGTTTATGGCGGCGGCGGTTATTAATCTGTTTGAGGAGACGATTGCCAAGGTAGTGGCACTTGCGGTGCTTATGCCTATTGTTGCGAGTATGGGGGGGATTGCGGGTACTCAAACACTCACGCTTGTGATTCGCGGCATTGCGCTGGAGCAGATTGGGCGGGCTAATTTGCTTTGGTTGTTGAATCGGGAGCTGTTTGTTGCGTTGCTTAACGGGCTGCTATGGGCAACGGTTGTGGCGGTTGCTGCGGCGATCGCGTTTCAAGATATAAGGCTTGGGATGGTGATTGCTACAGCGGTTGTTGCGAATATGTTGATCGCGGCGTTGGCTGGAGCTTTGTTGCCAGGGTTGCTTGAGCGGGTGGATATTGATCCGGCGATTGCCGGTGGGGTGATATTGACGACTATCACGGATGTGGCAGGGTTCTTTTTGTTTTTAGGGTTGGCTACATTGGTTTATGGGTAGTTGGGCTTAGGTGGAACACACCTAAGAGCGAAGGCGGCGTCGAGAGCTTTTTAGTGGTGGTAGGATCAACCCAACTATTTCGTATCTCAACTGGTGGCCCCAGTAATGCGCTTTCTTATCGTTTTTCTACTTGTCGTCTCGTTTACGCCGAGAAGTTTCGCCGAATGTGAGCCGACCGGCTTGACCGGTCAGATCGAAGGCAAGCCTAGAGTGATGGTTTCGCCGATTTATCCCGAGCACGAGTTAACGAGGCGAATTGAAGGTTGTCTGACATTAGGCTACATCCTGATACCCAAAGATCCGGAACGACCGAATGAGTTAGTTGCGGACATCATCATAGTCTTGGGTTCAACCGAGGATAAGCGCGGCGCATTCGCTAAAGCTGCGAAACAGGCATTGGGTAAGTGGCTGTTTCTGGCGAGGTCACATCAGGCCGCAGCAACTACGTCTTACTACTCAGTAATTTCTTTTGATATCGCTGCATACCGGCGATGGCGATAGTGCTCAGGATCTAAGGGGTGTTCGAACAGCCAGGTTTCAAAGTCGATTGCTAATTAATTATACCCGGGTATAATTCCCCGCACTGTGATGCGGAGATACCCGGTGAAATTACCATTGGAAGGTTCGTGCGTTTGCGGCTCGATTCGATTCGAAATGAGTGCCGAGCCTTTATTCACCCACGCTTGCCACTGCCACAGTTGCCAAAAAGTAACCGGTTCCGCCTTCGCTATGTCTACCTTTGTCCTGGCATCAGATATACAGGTAACAACAGGTGACGCGGTTGCCATCGACCAGCCAATCAAAACCGGAACTCGCAAAGTATTTTTATGCCCGGCCTGCATGACAGTTGTTTGGTCAGAGTCTAGTGACCATGCGAATGTCAGGATCATTAGGCCCGGGGTGATTTCGAACAAGTCTGATATTCACCCGCAAGCGCATATCTGGGTACACCGACGGCAAGAGTGGCTCCTACTCGAAAAGAACACCCCTCAGTTTGAGGGCGACTACCTGCGATCTGAGACATGGCCTCAATCAAGTTTGGCAAGAATCAGCAGCTAAGGCAGTTTGGTTTAGGGCTTAGCGTGGCACATTCACGATACAACCCTAACTGGAATAGTCGGGATCTGACCTGACAGACACTGTCAGATTCACTCGAAAGCAGACATTAGGTAATGTAGATTGGCTACAGCCTCTATCGACCTTTTAGCCGTTTTACTAACTTTCTAGGCCAAATACGCGGCATTAATAACCTTCATGCTCTCTTTTGAGATGGCGTCCTGTTCAGGTTCATGCGGTGGGTTGAGGGGATTGCCGATATAGACCCTAATAATATCCTCTGGCTCTGGTATTTGCTCATCTGGGACACCTTCCCAATATTCAATTTTGCCGTTGATTTCAATACCACTAAGTGGGGAGCAAGCGGTTCTAAATCCAAAATCACGTATGTTGCGCCAATGCGTCGCTTGGTCTTCATTGCCTAATTCTTCTGCTGTTTTTATAAGCGCGTCAAAATGCCTATCAAAGCCGACGCTATCAGCATACAAACCCGTTTCATCTAAAACGGTTAAAAGGTCGTCATAGACTGCTTGTGTGGTCACATAAACAATATCAGGACGGTGACACAAAACGGCGTTACCTCGGTAATTCTATAGCCAAAACACTAGCATAGTGCTAATTCGGTTTCTCCGATTTCTCTCGCATGAAAGCCACCACACGGCCGGCAATCGACTTTGCCTGAGTTTCTTCTATAGTGAACTCAAACTCGATGCGCTCAAGGTCTAATAGTTCTTGTAACGTCGTATCTGACAATTCGATGTCTGAGAGTTTTTCTATACCGTTTGCGGTCATCTTCAATTACTGACTGCACACGTTTTTCAAACTCTTCTATAAATTCATCGGTCATATCTACTGATAGCAATTCAGGCTATCAGGATCAACGCTTTACTAGCAAACCGTTAACTCTGACCGGCCGCTTTTAGCCGATCAGAACCATCCAGAACCTTTAAATGGCGCCAATTTGAAGGTCTGCTTTGAAGGATAGTCTCGGCCTCATCTGACAGTGTCTGTCAGATCAAATCTGAGTTATCACACCTAACTCGCCGCCACCGTCATCTGCTCAATCAACACACTTCCACACCGCGTATTCCCACGCGTATCAACATCATCCCCAAACGCAACCACCTGCGTAAGCATCTCTTGCAGCGTACTCGCCACCGTTATCTCTTCAACCGCATGCACCGGCTGACCATTCTCCACCCAAAACCCAGCCGCCCCACGAGAATAATCACCGGTTAGCAAATTAACGCCCTGCCCCATCAACTCGGTAATTAGCAACCCCGTACCCATCTCCTTAAGCAAGTCCGCATAAGGCAACGTCCGCCCATCAACATGCAGGTTATGCACCCCGCCAGAATTAGCTGTTGTCTCAAGCCCCAACCGCCGCGCCGAATATGTCCCCAGCACATAACTCGCCACAACCCCATCAGCAATAAATGACTGCTTGCGCGTACCCACTCCATCACCATCAAACGAAGCGCTACCCATCGCCCGCGGCAAGAACGGATCTTCCCGCAGCGTGATGTGTGGGCTCGCGACCGTCTTCCCCAAACTATCCAGTAAAAACGAAGACTTCCGATACTGCGCACCACCGCTGATCCCAGACATCAAGTTACCAATAAGCCCCATCGCCAAATTGGGTGCGAGCACAACCGGATACCTACCGGTCGCAATCGGTCGACTGCCTAAACGCGCAACGGTACGCTCCGCCGCTGTCCGCCCAACATCCGCAGCCGCCTCAAGATCAGATGCATTCCGCGCAACCGTGTACCAATAGTCGCGCTGCATCCCATCATTGTCTTGCCCAATCACCATGCAGCTCATCGATTGCCGCGAACCGCTGCCCGCCGCCGTAAATCCGTGCGAGTTGCCATACACCCTTGAGCCCACATGCGCATTAAGACCAGCACCCTCAGAGCTTTTGATGCGCGTATCGTGCTCAAGGGCAGCCGCCTCGCACTCAAGCGCCATGGTTTGTGCACCCTGCACTTCAGGAATCCATGGGTGCAGCAAATCAAGGTCAGGAAAATCTGTGGCCATGAGTGCTTTGTCGGCGAGTCCGCTGCACGGGTCCGGCTGCGTGTACCTGGCAATATTGCAGGCCGCACGCACCGTCTCAACAATCGCTTCATCCCTGTCATCTGCCGTGCTGGCACTACCCTTACACACGCCTTCGTCGGTGTGGCGATAAACAGTTACCCCAAAACCTCGCTCCTGGGTGTACTCCACGGTTTCTATATCGCCGGCACGAACATTCACGCCGAGCCCTCGATCGGAGCTCGCCGATGCCTCCGCACTGTCAGCACCCTGGCGTTTCGCCTCCGCAACAATGCGCTCAACCAAACCAGACAAATGTTGCTCGGCAGCCACCGAGTCGTAACCTGTATCACCGGCTGGCACGTCACTTTGAGATGAGTTAGCACTACGAACCATGCGTTGCTGTCCTATACAATTCGGGCATGGCCCGATCAAAATACAAAAAACACGAAGCAGACTCTTCGCCAGAAGAAGCTCCGACAGAAAATAGCGCTGTTACTGCCGAAGAATTCGTCAGTCGCTCGGCGAAAAAGCGCGAGTCAGACGCTATGAAAGCGCTGGGCATGAAACTGGCAGAGCTAAGCCCACAACAGCTTAAAACCATGGAACTGGGCGAGACACTATTCAACGCTATCACTGCCTACCAAGGTATCACCAGCAACAGCGCAAAACGGCGCCAACGCGGTTACATCGGCGGGTTGCTCCGCGAAGACCCGGATGCAGCAAGCGCAATTGAGGCGCGCTTTACGGCGATAACTCAACACGATGCGGATGCCAAGCGCGTGCACCACCAGTTAGAAGAGTGGCGCGAGCGTCTAATTGCAGACGATTCGGCGCTCACCGAATTTTTGGATCTGCAAGCAAAGACCGATGGCGCAGGCCAAGAGATTTCCGCCCAGGAACTACGCACTATGATTCGCCGCGTGCGCACCGCCAAAGACGACGCGCAAAGGAAGAAGGCGACAAAACTGCTGTACCGGCGGCTTGCGAGCATTCCGAACTTGTTCGCTGGCACGTACACGTAGATAGACGCTCAAGCCTGGGTTCCACCCACCGTCACTTCATCAATAAGCAGCGTTGGCTGACCAACCCCCACTGGCACGCTCTGGCCATCTTTGCCACACACACCCACACCAGAATCCAGCGCAAGGTCGTTACCCACCATAGATACGCGGTTCATAACATCAGGACCGTTACCGATTAGCGTGGCTCCACGTACCGGCACCGTCGCCTTACCGTCTTCGATGAGATAAGCCTCAGTTGACGAAAACACAAAGCGTCCAGAGGTTATATCGACCTGTCCGCCGCCAAAGTTCACCGCATAGATGCCGGTTTTTACGCTTGCCAGAATTTCTTCGGGATCGTGTTCGCCAGGCAGCATGAAGGTGTTGGTCATGCGCGGCATGGGCAGATGCGCATAAGACTGGCGTCTAGCGTTGCCGGTGCTGACGGTGTTCATCAAGCCGGCATTCATTTTGTCCTGCAGATAGCCCTTGAGAATACCGTTCTCAATCAATGTGGTGCGCTGGGTAGGCGTACCCTCGTCATCTGTTGTGAGGGAACCGCGACGATCAGCAAGGGTTCCGTCATCAACCACAGTACAGAGCTTTGAGGCGACCTGTTCACCCACTCGATTGGCGTAAGCCGAACTGCCTTTGCGATTAAAATCACCTTCGAGTCCGTGCCCCACCGCCTCGTGCAACAGCACCGCAGGCCAGCCCGGCCCCAACACAACCGGCATTGGGCCGGCAGGTGCATCAACCGCTTCGAGATTAACCAGTGCCATACGCACCGCCTCGCGCGCAAAGCCATAGCAGCGATCATCTTCTAGCAGATAGCCAAGCGGCCGCCGCCCGCCGCCGCCAGATGAACCGCGCTCGCGGCGGCCGTTGTCATCGACAATGACCGATACATCCAGGCGAATAAGCGGCCGAATATCTCCTGCGGTCACGCCGTCACTTGATAAGACCAGCGACGTGTCCGCGTTACACGACAAGCGTACATTCACTTCGATAACTCTGGGGTCGGTCTTGCGTGCCACATCTTCAACCCGGCGCAGCAAATCAACCTTAGCGGCCTCATCTAACCCACCGATAGGATCGATGGCTTGAAAACGCTCTTCGGCCGACACTGAGGTGGCGGCTTGCACATGCCCACTCTGCCCCGCTTGCGCAATACCCCGGGCTGCACGCGCAGCCTCCAGGAGTGCCGGCAGTTCAATGCTATCGGCATAGGCAAAACCGGTCTTTTCACCGGTGACCGCACGCACGCCAACACCGCGATCAACAGAGAAGGCTCCATCTTTGACCTTGCCGTCATCCAGTGCCCAGCTTTCTGATTTGGTGTTTTGAAAGTACAGCTCGCCAAGGTCAAGTGAATGGCTCATAAGCTCATCCATGGCACGACCGAGGTCGGCGTCGGTTAATCCGCTGCCACCAATTAACTGTTCATGCGCCTGAGCTAATCGTGTTGCTCCCATTGGGGGCACTCTCCTGTTCTTGTATTCGGTCTACGTAAATTCGGGTCTATAAATTTCGGGTTCAATTATCCCGGGTAAGGAGCTATCTATAGCTGGCAATCTTGCCGCAGGCGGCACAACAGAGCCATCCAAAGTAGATTCAGCTTCTA
>CAZFIA010000019.1:0-16600 GCA_964519335.1 uncultured Pseudomonadales bacterium | reverse complement strand
GGTACTGATTTCGGTTTTGGTACTGATTTCGGTTTTAGTCTCCGTACCCACCTCAGTATCCGGCACCAGGCTGTCGGTCGCCAGTGGCGATTCTTCCATCAACTCGTCAAGAGGCGGCAAATCATCTGGCACTACTATCTCAGTCCCTTCACCTACGCCTTTGTCCATGGATCGATCGAATACACTCACGAGCTCAAGCTGAGGGTCATCTGCCGGCCCGGTTATTTTGTACTTGGCGCTCGAAAGTTCCTTGATAGGTTTGCGCAATATGCGCTCCCCAACAAGCACCCCAAGGCCAACTACTGGGTTCGCAAGCGCAAGGTACGCGCCCAGCCATGGCAGACTCTTGTTTACTGGCAACGTCACAACCATCTCGTTATCGAGCGTGCCTTCGTTCAAGTCGACCACCCCATTTACCTTAAAGTCGCCGCCCGTACCATCTACCTTCATGGGTTGCACAAAACTAAGAACACCTTCATCTAATCTGGTGTCGGCTTCAATCTTCTCAAAGCTAATGCCGCGGCCAAACACATCCTTAAAGTTAAGACTCATGCGCTTCGCTATAGCATTGAAGTTGAGCAAGCTAAAAATGCGTAACGCGTTGTTACCACTGTTTGCCTCAAGGAAACGTCCGGTCTTAACCCCGGTTTGAATCTCGCCCTTAAGCTGCAACAATTCAAAGTTCAGGGGTGATCCTGGCCAGGATACCGACGCGCGAGTGAGCATAGATTCACTTTCGAGCGATCGTGCATAACCTGAGGCTTCAAGCACATCGCCCATATCCTCGGCCGTAAGAGTTGTCCTTATAGACGTGCGGTTAGACTCGCGGTTCCAAATGGCGCCTTCAGCCGAGTTCACCTGAATGCCTCTGAAGTCAGCGTTAAGCGAAGAGAACGCGACCCCCTGTGGCCCCGTGCGCACGTTAAACACCCAACTGCCATAGTCTTCGCCGTCGACGCTTAGGCTCTCGATGCGCACATTCATATCAGTCAGTCCGGAGAGTATTTCCGGGGAGAGCGGGTCTACTATTGGTGCTGCATTCGCCGTCTCGCCCTTTTCTGCAAACAAGCTCGCTCGAATTTCGTCCTCACCCATATCGGGTGAGAACTCGGGGTGTTGAGGTTCGTCGTCTCCTTCGTAGGCAAAGTGCACAAGCACAAGCTCATTAATGCCTACTTCTGGCACCTTAAGCTCGCCAATGGCCGCCTCCGAATCAAATGCCAGGCGCAGGAACTCATCATTACTTTCACCGGAGACTTCGACAGAAGGAATTTCAAAATCTCCTATAGCCGCCCGCGCTATCTCTAGTTTGTCGATACGATAAGGCGGCAGTTCTACGCCTTGTTCAGAGCCAGCCGACCACTCGGCTACATCAGCAAAGCTAATGCTGCCGTCGATTAACACCGGTCCTGGCTCGCCGTTCCAGCTCGCAAGCGTGCGGATGCTGCCAGGGGCTCCAGACACCGCTTCATTTGCGCCAAACAAATGCAGATGACCGCCAACAATTTCCCCTTCGCCCACGCCTAAGTCCGCGTTCAATAGCTCGCCATAGAGCAGATTGGCGCGAGTTACATTGTCGTTAAAGACAATGTTGAATTGAGAATCAGCCACTTCTGCCGCGTCTTTGCCTAGTGGCGCCGGCAAGCTCACCTGCGCACCCACAAAATCGGTTTCGGCAATCAAGGTTGGCCTTGCATCAGTACCAGTCTCGGTGGAATACACTGCAGCAAAATCGAATAACCCATCCACCACTTCCGAAGGCTCCATATTGAGTAATGGCCACATGTCATCAGAGTGCATTGCGCCAAGCATCGAGAAGTCGATACGGCGGGGTGCAAACCGGGCATCGTTAGCCAACGGGCCGGTAGGGGCTTCGCCAATGACTTCGGTGGTCAGATCGAGGGTCATATCGCGATCAAACAGCTTTCCCTCAATATCGTTGCCCGCAAGTTCGTAGGGGTAGCTGTAGCTTAGCGGGCCACGCAAGTCGGAAAAGGTGAGCCCTGCCTCGGGCATGCCAAAGGTAGTGCCTTGCAACTGGCCTTTAACCTTCACTCGCACCCTGGGATCAAGCTCACCGTTTGTTGTGTCATCTAAAGGCAACCTGAGATCAACAGCCAGGCGCATCTGACCCGACGCCCACCAATCGTCCGCAACAAAATCCATAGACGTCTTTAGTGGCGTGGTACGTATGAATTCAAGCCCTGTGCTCGCATCAAACACCGCAGTACCTGTTGCGGCAACATTGGCGGTACCCGTAGGAATTCGAATGTTCATGTCTTCAAGGGCAAGGCCAGCAAAGGTCGCTTGTGTAAGCGATGCGATCACTCCGGTATGCGACAACTTCACATGCCCCTCAGCGTTGGTGATTTGCGGCCAGGCTGAATTGAACACCATGGCACCGGTGTGCATGTCTGCATCTACAAGATAACTTCGACCCATCTGGCTTTCTTCTTCGCGGAGCGGCGCATGCATAACAAAACGCGGCGACTGAAGCTTGGCGCTCAAACCGCTCTCCGCAAGCCAATCGAGGGTATTTTCCGGCAGTGTGTAGGGTATATAAGGCGTCAGGTCGTCAAAATCGCCAGCATCCGAAGACAAGGCAAGCGTAAGGTGGTTGTTTGACTTCGGCTTAGAAGATACCAGCGAGAAACTACCACTGGTCGTCATCTCTGGCGCTATAAGCCGCAAGTTGCTGCCTTTGAGCCCGAAGTAGTCCTGACCAAAGTACATGATCACTTCACCGCTCACAGAATCGTAGGCACGCTCCTCTCGATAGAGTTGCGGAAAGCCCACCACCGCCGAGGTATCGATCATCCGCAGCTGCAAGTAGCCGGCTCCGCCGGTAAAACTACCCACAAGATTGTCTACCTTTGGCACACCCCGAAAATTCTGCATAGACACCGAGTTAAAGTCACCGCTGAAGCCGATGCCTGCATCGCTTGACCAGCTTGCAAGCATGCGCGTGAATTGACCGCTCATATTCAACCGCTTGATCCACAGCGCTACGGCAATTTCCGGCGATACCATATGGTTAGCCAGCGCCGTTACTTTTTCGACACTAACCTCAGGAATTCGCACCACCGCACCTGATTCAATCGTCCAGTTGAGCTTCGAATCCACTATGTCGAGCACGCTTTCATCATTGCCAAGCTGCAAGGCAGACAACGCGACCTTAGCAACGCTGCCGTCATCTTCAGACCAGCCGTCAGCCAACAGGCTTAGATTGGTGGGCTTGCCACCAGGTAACTGAAAGCTGCTATCGAGCAAGCGGATCGGGCCGCTAAAGCGTTCATCTAGCAGGCGCATGCGCACATCGAGCATGCCAAGGGTTAAGCCCGTAAGACCAATGAGTTCTGCGGCACTGTCTTGAAGGTGAACGTTGTGCGCGCCCAACACCGCGCCCCCGCTGCGCGGCCTGAACCACAGCGCTGACTCTTCTACGTTGTAACGCGCGCGCAAATCGCAGGTCTTATTCTCTGGTTGCTCCAAATTCTGGCTGCACGATTCAAGATCAGCTGCATTGCCGAGACTGATATCGCCACGATGACGACCGCCAAAATTGCTCAAACTGGCGCCTAATACCAGCTCGCTCGTGGGCAGCTCGTAACCACGCAATGTCACGTTTGCCTGCAGTTCCAACTGATCGCTGTGCCATACAAGACTTTGCCAATCGAAGGTGGTTTCTGTGGGCACCCGACCATCAAGACTCCAGATGCCGCCCTCATCCTGACTCAGCGTGAGCTGTAAGTCAGACACCTGCGCGTTGCGCAGCACAATACGGTTACGCGCGAGGCTCTCTAGAGTATCTATTTCAGCCCATGACGCACCAAAATGCGCACCAGGCGCCGACCCAGAACCAATCTTGAGTACCGGATTAAAAAACCGCCATTGCCCCGATACATCGGCCACTTTAATGCCCCGCGGAGCGAGCAGCTCGTTGATACGAGGCTCAAAACGCTCAAGGTTGGCAAACACAATCCGCCCACCCAACTGCCCAATGGCTGACACCACCAGCACCACGGTGAGAAGAAAAAACAGGGGCCGTACAACATAGGGCGCAACAGACGCATCCCCCTGGGGTAGATCGGAGGGTACGTCTTCGACTGCATCAGCACCAATGCTGCTTTCGGACTCCAAATCACTCATGACATCAGGCGCGCACTAGGTTCGTGCCGGGCGCTGGATCAGCTCCCAGTGATTGGGTGCGCAATCTTCGCTTTGCAACTGCACAGGCTTTCCGAGGCGTTGCGCAAGCTCTTTTAAGTGCGCAGCGTCTTCGCCCAACAAGCGATCCACCACGCTTTGAGTTGCAACCACAAGGTACTCTTCGAGTGCTGGTACTCTCTGGGCGACACACTCCCTGCCAAGCGCCCGTAAAATCTCAAACGCAACCTGTTGCGGACGAGCCGTTAATCCAGAACCTTCACAGCGCTCGCACGGTTCACATAGCTGCTGCGCCAGACTCTCTCGCGTTCGCTTGCGAGACAGCTCAACCAAACCAAACTCCGACAGGCGCGATAAACGCACGCGCGCTGCGTCGCGGTCACAACCCTTACGCAACTCGGTCATCAAGGAGCTTTGGTGCTCGGTAGACTCCATATCAATAAAATCAACCACAATCAGTCCGCCCAAATTGCGTAATCGCAACTGTCGGGGTAACGCCTGTGCCGCTTCAAGGTTAGTCTGAAATACTGTTTCTTCAAGTGAATGCGACCCGGTAAAGCCACCGGTGTTCACGTCTATAGTGACCATCGCCTCGGTCTGTTCGACAATAAGATAGCCGCCAGAAGGCAAATCCACGCGAGGTTTCAAGGCGGCGCGAATCTGCGCCTCAACCCCGTGCCGCTCGAATAGAGGCTTGCCGTCGTTCACGCACTTAATAGGGTGCTGGTAATCCGGCAGCGAGACGTTGCAATACTCAACAATAACCTTGTGCACGGCTGGGTCATCTACAGAAACGAGTTGAGTCTGCGGACCAACTAAATCTCGAAGCGCCCGGATGTGATTGGGTAGATCCCGAAACAGAGCGTCCCCCGTTTTGGCCGCTACTCGATTTTTCTCAAGCCGCCGCCACAGTGCAAGCAACGCCTGCATATCGCTCATAAATTCTGCACGCGAGGCACCTTCGGCTGCTGTGCGAACAATAAAACCGTGATCGGTAGGTAATCCTACTTCGAGTGCGCAGGCACCGACGATCTCGCGCAAACGATCGCGCTCCATCTCATCTGTGATTCGCTGCGACACTCCAATGTGAGCGCTATCGGGCGTCAACACCAAAAACCGCGATGGTATCGCAAGGTTGGTGGTAAGGCGGGCGCCCTTGCTTGCGATCGGATCTTTCATCACTTGCACGGGCAACACCTGGCCTTCGTGCACAAGCTTTCGAATGTCGCGCGCATCCACCATGGAGCCGTCTTTAGCCACCAATGGGCGTTCGATATCACGGGCGTGCAAGAATCCGGGACGCTCGAGACCGAGCTCAACAAATGCCGCTTGCATGCCAGGGAGCACCCTTACCACTTTACCCAGTGCAATGGTGCCTACCTGCGAATCATCTCCGGTGGGCGTAACGTGCAATTCTTGCAAGGCCCCCCCGGACATTACGGCGAGGCGGGTTTCAAACGAGTTCGCAGATATCAGCAGTTGCTCAGCAGGCCGGGGCTCTATTTCCGCCGACCGAACATCAACAACGACCGCGCCATCGGCGCAGTCAGAGTCAGTCAGTGGCAGAGTTTCGTTGCTCGCGAGTTCTTGTCCGTTTGGCGTTTGACTCGCTGGCGTGTGACTCGCCGGCGTGTGAATAGGTGGTTGCTGCATAGCTGTGTAAATCAATCGCAGTATCTGATGTCAAAAAGCCGCTCACTCTGAACCGCCCAAAAGCGGCCTTTGGGACCTGCCCACTGTACCATCTGGGCAAGCCACAGATCGCTCCCGCTCAGCCAGCCAGCTGGCCCTAATACAGGCCCTAGTAGAGGCCGAGGGACAGGAATAGGGCGCGGGTTTCTACCAGCGGCAGGCCAATAACGCCGCTGTAGCTTCCGTCAATATTACTGACAAATGCCGCGGCGGCGCCCTGTATGCCATAGCCACCCGCCTTGTCGCGGGGTTCGCCTGAGGCCCAGTATCCACGAGCCTCCTGAAGGCTAACTGACCGAAAGCTCACCTGGGTGCTCACCAGGGCCGCTGCTTGTCGGACACCATGCTGAAGACAGACCGCCGTCACCACCTTATGGGTGCGACCGCTCAACCGGGCAAGCATCTCAAGCCCATGCTGCTCATCAGCCGGTTTCCCTAAAATCAGGTCATCGGCAACCACAATAGTGTCCGCCGCCAGTACCGCAGGGATACCTCGTTGAGAAGAACCCAGACGAGCGCCAGCCTGTGTATTGCCGGCCTGGGCTTTGGTTACCGCCATCCGCTGCACATAAACAAGTGCGGGTTCTTGGGACCTTGGGGTTTCATCGATATCGGCAGGCGCAACCTCATGCGCAATGCCCAGCTCAGAGAGCAACTGCGTACGCCGTGGAGACGCCGAGGCAAGAATGACCGCCGCCGACACGGCTAAATAACTCGTGCGCCGTACTGAACTTTTTCCAGTACCCACCGCGCCACCGGCCACAACAGTGCGCTGGCGAGTGCGACAATCACAAACCCAAACTGCAGCTCGCGCTCAACCAAAAGCACAAGTCCCAGCATGCGCACAAATTCTGCGAGCAACAGCAAACAGAACAAAATGAACGCCTGCTGTAACGCGCTGAACATGCGCAACCGTTCATACAGTGACCAGGTGATGTAAGTAAACACAGCCAAGACCGCCCCATTGAGCCCAAGCGGTTCAGCGTAAAGCACGTCGACTAACAACCCTAGAAGCCAGGCCGCAACAAGACCAAACCGATGTGGGACCGCAAGTACCCAAAAAAACACCGTCATGGCAATCCAGTCAGGGCGCAGCCAACCCAGCCACTGCGGCCACCACTCGGGCAAATGCAACACGGCGAGGATGAGTGCCGCAACCAACGAAATAACAATAGCCCAGCCACCGTTTCCCGGATTCATGGTGCCCCTTCTTGCGTCAACGGCGCCCCTTCTTGTGCCAATGGCGCTCCTTCCTGCACCTCGGGCGAGAACAGAACCAATACGTGCCGCGAGCGGTCGAGCTGCGCGCTGGGGCGCACCTGCACTTGCGCAAACGCTTCGCCCTGACCGCTGGTTACCGCACTGACCACACCCACCGGATAGCCACCTGGAAAGCGGCCGGCCAAACCAGAGCTCACCAACACATCACCCTCGCGAATATCTGCACTGTCGGGTACGTAGTCGAGTTGCAGCACATCCAACCGGCCGGTGCCCGACACAATTCCGCGCAAATTGTTGCGCACTATTTGCACGGGTAACGCGTGTGACGGATCGCTAACAAGCAACACGCGCGACGACGAGCGTGCGGTCTCTACCACCTGACCAACCATTCCGTATTCGTCGATTACGGCGAGCGTATCTTTAATGCCATCCGCGTGACCCTTGTCGATTACCAGCTCATGTCGGTCGGCACCCGGCAACACACCGATTATCTCAGCCACCAGCACATCGCGACCAAGTCGCTCTCGTGACCCCAACAACGCTCGCAACCGGGCGTTCTCTTCGCGTACCGTTAGGTATTGCTGCGAGGCCTGGGATAACTCAAGCACTCGACGCTCAAGCACCGTTGCCTTTTCTTTTAACTGCTCGCGGGTGGAAAAGGTCTCATCCACAAAACGGCTGGATTGCCAGGGCAGCTCGGCCAGAAAGTAGACAGGGCTCAGAACGGTCGAAAGCGTACTGCGCAGGGGCGTAAGCCAGGGCTTCGACAGCTCGATGTACATTAATGCAAGCGAGGCCACCATTAGCCCGGTTAACAAATAGCCGGCACCGGTTTGTCTAAGAAATAGAGCTTTCACTCGTGCAGTTTAACGCAACCCTAGATTACTCAGTCGAAAGCATGTCCGCGTTGCCTGCCGAATCCATCATCTCCAGCGCTTTGCCGCCGCCACGGGCAACACAAGTCAGAGGATCTTCAGCAATCACCACCGGCAAGCCCGTTTCTTCGGCCAGCAATACGTCGAGGTCTCGGAGTAGCGCACCCCCACCGGTGAGCACCATGCCGGTCTCGGCAATGTCGGACGCGAGCTCCGGCGGAGTTTGCTCGAGCGCACTTTTGACCGCAGCGACGATCATGGCCAACGGCTCCTGCAGAGCCTCAAGAATTTCATTAGAGGTCAGCACAAAGCTGCGCGGCACACCCTCGGCCAGGTTGCGACCACGCACGTCGATCTCGCGAATGTCCTTTTGCGGATAAGCCGCCCCAATCTCTTGCTTGATGCGCTCAGCGGTGGCCTCACCAATAAGCGCACCTTCTGTGCGGCGAACATAGGCCACAATCGACTCATCAAGTCGATCACCGCCGACGCGCACGGTATCTGAGTAAACCACGCCGTTTAGAGAGATCACGGCAATCTCGGTGGTGCCGCCACCAATATCGACCACCATAGTACCCACTGCTTCCTGCACAGGCAGGCCAGCACCAATCGCTGCGGCCATGGGTTCTTCAATCAACCGAACATCCCGAGCCCCTGCAGACAGGGCAGATTCGCGAATGGCCCGGCGCTCGACCTCAGTCGACTTGCACGGCACACAAACCAGCACCCGGGGGCTGGGCCGAATAAAGGCGTTTTCATGCACCTTGGCAATGAAGTACTTGAGCATCTTTTCGGTGACCAAAAAGTCGGCAATAACGCCATCTTTCAGAGGCCGGATGGCGGTGATGTTGCCCGGTGTGCGACCCAGCATTCGCTTGGCATCCAACCCAACGGCCGCCACTACTTTCTGGTTGCCAGTTTGCCGAATAGCCACCACCGACGGCTCATTGAGCACAATGCCTTCGTCACGCACATAGATAAGAGTGTTTGCGGTGCCAAGATCGATGGACAGATCTCGGGAAAAAAGACCGCGTATGTATTTGAACATGGGGTATTTCGGTGACGTGCGGGGGCTAAACTGAACCGCGTCACTCTAGCAATGGGCACTTCCCGGGGCAACTTGCGGCTTGGTCTGTGGGTGAATCCGGGGATGTACAGAGACCCCGAGTTATAGCCGCATGTGCGCATTTCCATTACCCTGCGGGCATGAGTGAAATCAACCTGCATAAACTAACCGCACTCGCCCAGCTGTCTCTTTCTGGAGACGCCCGCGACGCTGCACACAAAGACCTTGAAGCCATCATTTCCATGATCGATTCATTTAGTGATGCCGATGTGGGCGATACGCTGCCCATGTCCCATCCGCTTGACCTGACGACCCGTTTGCGCGCTGACAGCGCAACTGCCGAGATCGAGCGCGAGACCTATCAGGCGCTCGCACCCTCTGCCGAAGGCGGCCACTACCTGGTGCCTCAGGTTCTGGACACCGACTAGGCAATGGTTAAAGGAGAATCCTCAAAAGACTTAGACAGCGCACTGGCAAGCGGTAGCGTTGCCGACCTGACTGCGGGGCTGGAACTGGGGGCATACAGCGCAACCGAACTCACCGAAGCCTGCCTCTCACGGGCGAAAGAGGCACAATCGCTTAACAGCCTGATCACGCTCTGCGACGAAGACGCACGCATCGCAGCTCAGCAGATAGATAAAGCGCGCACCTCAAGCCAAGCACCTACGACCGGGCAGCCCTCTTCACTACAAGGTTTGCCCATAGCGCACAAAGACATCTTTTGTACCGAGGGTGTGTTAACCACCTGCGGCTCAAAAATGCTCAGCAACTTTGTCGCTCCCTACAACGCAACCGTCGTTGAGCGCCTCGGGGCTGCCGGTACTGTCACGCTCGGCAAGTGCAACATGGACGAGTTCGCCATGGGCTCGAGCAACGAAAATTCATTTTTTGGTGCAGTAAAAAACCCCTGGGACTTAAACCGTGTGCCTGGCGGTTCTTCAGGCGGATCTGCCGCAGCCGTCGCCGCGGGCATCGTCCCAGTGGCAACAGGCACAGACACGGGCGGCTCAATTCGCCAGCCTGCTTCTTTTTGCGGAGTTACCGGCATCAAGCCAACTTACGGCCGGGTATCGCGATTTGGCATGGTCGCCTTCGCGTCTTCACTCGATCAGGGTGGTGTATTTGCCCGCACGGCAGATGACGCAGCGCGAGTGCTAGGCGTAATGGCCGGTTTCGATGAGCGCGACTCTACCTGCGCCCAGGATACAGCGGACGAACTGCGTGCAGTGACCCTGACGGGTCTTGAGACGCCTTCCGACAAGCTCACTATCGGATTGCCCAAAGAATACTATGCAAATTTAACGGGTGAGCTTGCGAAATTGCTCGACGACGCGCGCGCCGTGCTCGAGGCCCAGGGACACAGCGTGCAGGAAGTGGAGCTGCCCAACACGCGCTTCGCCATTCCTTCGTACTACGTGATATCCGGCGCCGAGGCCTCAACCAATCTTTCGCGGTACGACGGCGTGCGTTACGGCCATCGCTGTGAGAACCCTTCTGACCTCAACGACTTGTATACCCGTACGCGCTCGGAAGGTTTTGGAGCAGAGGTGCAACGTCGCATCCTCACCGGCACCTATGCCTTATCGGTGGGTTACTTCGATGCGTATTACCTCAAGGCGCAGAAACTGAGACGCCTCATACAACAAGACTTTCTTAGTGCGTTTGCAGATGTCGATGTGATGCTTGCGCCGGTCACCCCAGGCCCAGCATTTGAGATGGGTAACCTCACAGATGACCCGGTGCAGATGTATCAACAAGATATATTTACAGTCCCGGCTAGCCTCGCCGGTTTGCCGGCAGCCAGTATTCCTTGTGGTTTTGTCGACGATCTGCCGATGGGGATGCAACTAATAGCGCCGCATTTCGATGATCTGAAGCTTTTGCAACTCGCCCATCAATACCAGCAGCACACTGACTGGCACAATTCTCGGCCCCCACAGACTGTGGCTGCCGGAGGCAAGTCATGAGCGGCGGTGAAGATCTAGAACGCTGGGGAAAATGGGAGCCCGTTATAGGCGTTGAGGTGCACGTGCAGCTTGCAACGCAAAGCAAAATATTTTCCACCAGCCCCACGGCTTATGGCGCGGAGCCCAATAGTCAGGCCAACCCTGTCGACCTGGGCATGCCGGGCGTATTGCCGGTTTTAAACGAAAGTGCGGTGCGAATGGCCGTCACCTTTGGCCTGGCGATTGGCGCACAGATCAATCGCCACTCCATTTTCGATCGCAAAAACTACTTTTACCCGGATTTGCCCAAGGGCTATCAGATCAGTCAGTTTGCAGACCCTGTGGTAGGCGCTGGCAAGCTCACCTTCACCCTTACAAACGGCGAGTCTCGTACTATCAACGTAACTCGGGCACACCTTGAGGAAGACGCGGGCAAATCGATTCACGACCTGTTTCCCGGCGCCTCGGGTATCGACTTGAATCGCACCGGCACGCCGCTGCTCGAAGTAGTATCCGAACCAGAACTGCGAACGCCTGCCGAGGCTGCCGCCTATTTTCGAACGCTGCACGCATTGGTTACAAGCCTACGCATATGCGACGGCAACATGAACGAAGGTTCGATGCGCTGCGACGCCAACGTGTCTATTCGCCCGCGAGGGCAAACCGAGCTTGGCGAACGTACCGAAATAAAAAACGTGAACTCGTTTCGTTTTGTTGAGCGCGCAATCGAATCAGAAATTGCTCGTCAAATAGAAGTGCTTGAAGGCGGCGGTACGATCGAACGTGAAACCAGACAGTACGATCCCGAACGCGACCAAACCCGCGCAATGCGCGGCAAAGAACTGTCAGATGACTATCGCTACTTTCCCGATCCCGATCTGCTGCCGCTCACACTCGACGAGACCATGATCGAAGAATTGCGCGCAGCACTGCCCGAGTTGCCTGATGCCAAGCGCGGGCGTTTTGTAAGCACACTGGGTCTATCGGAATACGACGCAGACCAACTTACGCGCGATCCAGATGTCGCTGCGTATTTTGAAACTCTGACCCACGCAAACGTAGATCCAAAAACCGCAGCAAACTGGGTTACGGGCGAAGTGGCGGGTGCACTCAACAAGGCAGAGTTAAGCATTGTCGATAGCCCCGTCAGCGCCATTAGCTTAAGCGCCCTGCTCGCGCGAGTGAGCGACGGCACTGTATCTGGCAAGATCGCCAAAACCCTGTTCGATACGCTTTGGGATACCGGGGATTCAGCCGAAACACAAGACGCTGCGCTCGCCACTGTAGATGCGCTCATCGAAGAAAAAGGTCTAAAACAGGTCAGCGGCGCATCCGAGCTTCAGGCTCTGGTAGATCAAGTGGTGGCAGACAATCCTGACCAGGTGGCGCAGTTTCGAGCGGGCAAGGAAAAAGTGCTGGGTTTTTTTGTGGGCCAAATCATGAAATCAACCCAGGGCAAGGCCAATCCCAAGCAACTCAACGAGCTGCTGCGCGAAACGCTCAAGAGCTGATCTGGCACCACCGCCGGAACAACCAAACAGCTATATGCATAGAAACTATCCAAATTGAACACCGCGCTCGCCTGTGTAAACTGTCTCGCCCGGATTTCAGGCGTCGCGAGCGAAAGTCATGACCCAAACCACTGACGTAGTAATTGTTGGCGCCGGCCCTTGCGGGCTCTTTCAGGTATTTGAGCTCGGGCTCTTAGGGCTCAAGAGCACGCTTATAGATACATTGCCAACGGCCGGCGGACAGTGCACCGAGCTTTACCCCGACAAACCCATCTACGATATACCGGCTATTCCCGTGTGTGACGCACAGGAACTCGTGGTAAGGCTTAAAGAACAGATCGATCCCTTTGGTCCCGAGTATCTGCTTGATCAGCAAGTGACCCATGTAGAACGTGTAAACGATCTTGAATTTCTGGTTAAGACCTCTGCTGGCACACAAATCACCTGTAAGGCAGTGGTTATCGCCGGTGGCGTGGGTTCCTTCCAACCTATGCCACTGCGCATCGATGGTGTCGATGATTACCTCGACCAATCTTTGTTTTACCGGGTAAAGAATCCGGAAGCGCACTACGGCAAAGATTTGGTGGTGCTCGGTGGTGGTGACTCTGCGTTCGACTGGGCGCTCGAACTTGCGCCACACGCCAAGTCGCTCAAGCTCATTCACCGCAGCGACAAGTTTCGCGCAGCCCCAGCATCCGTTGCAAAAATGCACGAGCTCATTGCTGCCGGCAAAATGAGTTTCGAGATTGGCAACGTTGCTGAACTGACCGGCAAGGATGGCGCGCTCTCTGCTATCCAGGTTAAAGACACCGACAACAACATAGCGCCCGTCGACCTCGATCATTTGCTGGTGTTTTTTGGCCTGTCACCAAAGCTCGGGCCAATCGCCGAGTGGGGCATGGAAATGGCCAAGAATCAGATTCCAACCGACACCGAGAAATTTGAAACCAGCGAACCCGGCATTTACGCCGTGGGTGACATCGCCACCTATCCCGGCAAGAAGAAACTGATTCTGTCTGGTTTCCACGAGGGGGCTCTCGCCGCTTTTGCTATCAAGGCCCGCATCGAACCCGATAAGAAAGTCCACCTGCAGTACACCACCACCAGTCCAATCATGCATGAGCGGCTTGGGGTAAAAGAGTAACGCTAAACGACTGCTCGTATCACGGCATTTGTGTCCGACCCAAGCGACAAGCTATCCTCGGTGGTCTGACCACTTCAGCAGGATCCGCCGATGAGCGCTTCCCCTCTTCCCGCCGTCCACTATCTAAAAATTCCCGACGCGGGCGATCCTTATCTTGAAGGGCACAAATGTGGCTCCTGCGGTGCTATGTTCCTCGGCGAGCGCTCGGTGTGTTCCAAGTGTGGCGCCCGCGATCAAATGCAGGCTGTAAAGCTTGCAGAGACCGGCAAGCTCTACTCTTATTCTATTGTCCACCGATCCTTTCCGGGCATTGAAGTGCCCTACGTGTCTGCCATCGTCGATCTGGATGACGGCACTACCATTAAGGGCAACCTCATAAATATCGAACCCGATCCCGATCACATCAAGTTCGGCATGCCAGTCGACGTGGTCTATGCAGATGCGTTGGGCCGCAAAGACAAGGAAGGCAATTCTTATCTCGCGTACTTCTTTCAACCCAAAAGCAGTTAACTCAGTCCCAGGAGATTCACGATGACAGACGCATACGTTATTGGCGTAGACATGATCAAGTTTGGTCGCTTCCCCGATCGGACGGTTCCGCAGATTGGCGCAGAAGCGGCGTTGCTTGCGCTGGATGATTGCGGACTCACCATCAAAGACATGCAGGCGCTGTACTGCGGCAACCTGGGACAAGCGTCGGGCATGGTTGGCCAGCGTATGCTGCAGGAGATTGGGCAGACCGGCATTCCTGTTGTGAACGTGGCTAACGCCTGCGCAACCGGGGCGACTGCATTTCGCGAAGCCTGGGCCAGCGTAAAAGCCGGGCTGCACGATTTGGTCATCGCCGTTGGTGTTGAGCAAATGGGCAAAGGCCTGCTCGGCGGTGGCGGAGGTGCTACGGGCATACCTAAAGAAGGGTTGTTTGGCTCAGGCACCATGCCAGCCGTGTTTGCCGAGGCCGGTATGGAGCACTCGCACAAGTACGGCACCACCTTTGAGCAGTTTGCGAAGGTATCGGTAAAAAACCATCAGCACTCAACGCTTAATCCAAAAGCGATGTATCAAATAGAGACACCGCTCGAGACAGTGATGAACGCCGAGATGATCTCTTATCCCAACACCAAGCTTATGTGCTCGGTAAACGTCGACGGCTCGGCCGCCGCGATCATTGCCTCAGAAGCGAAGGCAAAAGAGCTCGGGTTAATGGACCGCGCGATCAAGGTGCGGGCTTCTGTGCTCAGCTCTGATCCCTGGCAGGAGCGCGATCTGGTCATGCCAGACGTCAATAGCTGCACCCGAATTGCCGCCAAACAAGCCTACGAAATGGCGGGTCTTGGGCCAGATGAAATTGATCTAGTCGAACTGCACGATTGCTTTGCCACAGCAGAAATTCTGCACTACGAAAACCTCGGGCTGTGTCCCGATGGCGACGCCGGCAAACTGATTGATGATGGCGACGTACAGCTCGGCGGACGCATTCCGGTAAATGTCTCCGGCGGCTTACTCAGCAAGGGTCACCCTCTGGGCGCCACCGGCATCGCAAACATCTACGAGGTGTCTACACACTTGCGTGGCGAGGCGGGCAAGCGCCAGGTAGAAGGTGCGCGCATCGGCATGACCCACGTGATTGGCCTGGGCAGCGCCTGCGCTATCCACGTGCTCGAGAAAGCCTCTTAAGAACTAAAACTCAAGAGAGTTCGAACCGGTGCGCATCGGTGTCGTTAGCGATACCCACAACAATCTAAAAAACGTTCGCCGCATTGTTGAGCTATTCAACGCGGCGAATGTTGAGCGAGTGATCCACACGGGCGACATCTCGCAGGCTAAAACGCTGGATGTGCTCGCAGAGCTCGACGCACCAGTGACCGGTGTGTTCGGCAACAATGACGAAGAACGCGAGAGTCTCGCGGCCGCGATAGAAACGCACTCAATGGAGTTCGTAGATCCGCCGCTTGAGCTCAACTGGCACAACCGGTCGATTTTGGTGGTGCACGATCCGCTAGAGCTTGAAGGCGTGCATACCACGGAACAAGACCTGGTGCTGCACGGTCACACCCACAGACAGAGAATAGAACAGCGCGACGGCCAACTCATTTTCAATCCCGGAGAATGCGCCGGGCACATGAAAGGCTACAACGCGATTGGCATTGTTGATCTCGAGACGCTGACACCCGAGATTCTTAAGTTCTAGTTGCTGGGCAAGAGATGCCTAGCCTGCAAACCGCGCCAGAAACTCGCTGATACGCTTGGCATTCGCGCCAAGGTCACTCTCCCCCACACGCGAGACGCTGCGCAGGTCGATCAAACTGCCACCCCCCTGCGGTCTGATCCGCACCACCAGGTCATCTTTGAAGCCAAACCAGAAGCTGGTAAAGGTCGCTTCAACAATGCGGCCCTCGGGGTCTGCCTCGACAATTTCGAGCCCCATGTCTTCGAGCACAGATACTGATCGAGCAAGCGCTGCGGAGCGATCGAGATCAGTCTGCAGTGACTTAACGTCTGGATACGCTTCAGTTTGTAGCGGACCTAGTTTGGTCGCGTCGTAATCAAGTGAATTGTTATCTGGATCTACGGCCCGCAAAGCGGTGACCGCATTGAACACTGGAGGGTCATTGATGTCGGTCGAGATGTTGTGGATGCCAGGTACCGAGGTTGCCGCCATGAACTGCGAGCCAAACACTGCCAATACGACAGCACTGAGCAACGCACCCAAACCACATAAAGGCTTATCAAGCGCATAGCCTTTGCTACGCGCAATCATGTAACCCCACAACCCACCAATCAGGCCGATGGCAGCCAATACCGTGGCACCTGCCATTAACATCAAGCCGATTTGCCAAGGAAAAATGCCAAACTTGGTGCCAAGCGGACCAATCAGCAGCATGACAATTGCGATCACCGCGCCAATTTGAATGGCACGAGACCACCAATGAGGTCGCATGAGTTCCGTGTTGGATTCGGTCATAGCAAGTTCCTGA
>CAZFIA010000018.1:0-40338 GCA_964519335.1 uncultured Pseudomonadales bacterium | reverse complement strand
GGTGGCGCCTCGTACGTTGCCAAGCTCATCGATAAACTCGACGGCTGTTCGGCGCGCTGTAGGATCCAGGAATATCCGCGTGTTGGCGTTAATGAACACTGAGTAAGTTCGAGTGCCGTCCTGAGCAAGTAGACCGGTGCTCGATGGACCCGGATCTTCGAGACACATGGCGGTGTCCTGATCGGTTTCGCAGATCAAAATGGTGCCGTCCAGCCCGGCAAGATCAACCGGTTGGGCCGTGATAGTGGCATCGACACCCACGTTGGTTGTTGCCAGTGACATCAAGCCAAAAATACCATCCCTTGGAATGACCGCAATCCCGTCTTGCGTTAGGGTAGCGGCAACTGCGACCACATCGGCGGTGGGTGTGGCGTTACCCGACAAGAGCAAGGTATTGATACCAATTGCGGTAATGGCCGTACCGGTGCTGCAGGTGAATGCAAATTGGACGGGCACAGCCGCGAAGTCTGAGTTTGGCGTGAGGGAAATAACAAATGACTGCGAGCTTTGGGCCGGTATGTCAACGGGTGTGTTGACCGTGCCAGTCACTTCGTTAGTTGCCGGGTTAGTGGTCTGGTAGGAGAACGTCGAATCTACGGGCGTCGCCTGGGAAATTGTGCACCCGACTGCGGTGTCGCTGTCTGGATTCAGTATGGTTGCAAAGGCTGTTGCTGTCGTGCCAACGGGCACAGATCGGCTTGAGGGCAGTACCGCAGAGAACGGTGAGGCGGCGGCTGGAAGGGCCTGCAAACACGTAAGGGCCAAGAGCCCCATGGATATCACAAGATTGTTTTTAGTACTTGTCATAATGACGATACCTTTCAAATAGATTGAATTCGTTTGGCCCAAGAGGCTATCAGATCGCTTGATTATGTGCGCATGAAGGCAGTTTAATTTACCAAAATATACTGTTATTTTTCATATCAGCCTACGCTGGCGTCGCTAATCTGACCCCTCTAAACTGCCAAATCTATTCTAAGGTGGCCGCTACTATCTGCGGCGCGCAACACTATCAGGCCTTTCTGTGACGGATTCTGGCGGCAACAGTATTAGTGGATTGGCAGCGGGTGTGCCCGCGCCTCCTATCGAACACGATCCTGTGGTTAATGAGACCGTCGACTTCGGGGAGTTGGATTCATCCAAGGTCATGTTCATTACGCCTCCCTACGAGCGTATTGCGCCGGGGTACGAGTTCGTTAAGCACATAACTAACCGCTCGCCGTCTCTTGGCTTGTTACACCTGGCAGCGGCGGTGCGTGAAGAAGGCTATAACCCGAGCATTCTCGAAAGCGATATTTTTGATCTGTCGCCGGATGAAGTTGTTGAACGGGTGCTTGAAGAACAGCCTGCGTTTGTTGGCATCACCCTGTTTACCGTGGGCACCTGGGTGGCTTCGGAGATTGCTCAAAAAATTAAGGCGAGTTGCCCCAACATAAAAATCATTGTTGGTGGGCCGCACGTTTCGTCGATGGGGGTCGAGACTATCGAGCGATTCCCCGAATTCGACGTGGCTGTTGTGGGTGAAGGCGAAGAAATCATCGTTCGGTTGTTAAAGGCCTATAGAGAAGGCGCTGATCTTTCGACGGTGCCCGCGCTTATTTATCTAGACCCTAATTCGATTACCACCAGAGTCATCCAAACGCCAAAGCTCGCGATTAATAAAGATCTGGATCGTTTGCCGCTGCCCGCCTGGGATTTACTGCCCGATTTCCCCAACGCCTACAAACCCGCGGTTTATGATTTTCCGGAAGGGCCGGTGGCATCTATCGCTGCATCGCGTGGCTGCCCGTTCCACTGCAAGTTCTGCGACACCTCTACTTTTGGCGCGAGCGTGCGCGCCTATACCCCTGAGAAAGTGTTTGAGTTGATGAAGCACCTCAACGACACCTGGGGAATCAAGCACGTCATGTTTGTTGATGACCTGTTTACTGCCAGCAAGAAGCGCACAACCGCACTTTGTAACCTCATCATTGAGAGTGGGTTAGAGATGACCTGGAGTTGTGCCTCCCGCGTTGATGTCATTAATCCCGACACCCTTGCGCTTATGAAACAGGCCGGTTGTTGGGAAATGAGCTTTGGTCTCGAGTCGGGGTCAAATGATCTTCTGCAAAAAATGGATAAGTCGGCCTCACTCGATAAGAGTGTGCGCGCGATTAACTGGACCAATGACGTGGGCATCCGGTCGAAGGGATTGTTTATGTTGGGCTATCCGGGCGAAACCACGGATACCATGGCGCAGACCAAGGCGTTTGTTAAAGACATACCCTTAACCATTATGAACCTCACCAAGTTCACGCCCTATCCGGGTTCGCCGATCTACCGCGATATTTATGGCACCAGTATTCGCGATGATCATTGGGAAAAGATGAACGGCATGAACTTCATCTGGACGGCAGAAGGTCTTACTCAGGATCAGCTCAACAGGAATTACAAAGACATTCTGTCTGGTTTTTACATGCAGCATCGTGTGCAAAAACACTACGCGCGGTTCACCTTTAAGCATCCGCACCACCTTGGGCGCTTAAGTAAGTTTTTGCTGTTGATGGCGCTGTCGAAGTCGCGGGCTTTTGTTAAGCGAATCTTTGGACGGGCGAGTGATACCAGAGTCAGTCTCGACTAAACTTTCGCCGTGGGTACCCCAAGAGTCGCAATAAATGGTTTTGGGCGCATGGGCCGGCTTGGATTGCGCCAGGCTCTTGAGGCTCCAAAGCAGTCACCATCCGCTGCACCCTATGAGATCAAGTTGATCAATGACGCCGCGGGCGATGTCGAAACCGCAGCGCACCTGTTGCAGTTTGATTCGGTTCACGGGCGCAGCGATCGGTTTGAGATGCCCAAAGTGTCAGCGACAGACTCGCAGCTCAAGGTTGGCGATCGCAGCGTAAGCTACACCCAAACGGACTCAATTGGGGCGGGTAACTGGGATGGCATCGACATTGTGCTCGACTGCACCGGGGCCTATCGCACCTCAGCAAGCCTTGCTCCCTATTTTGAATCAGGCGTCAAAAAAGTTGTGGTGTCGGCGCCCGTGAAGGACGGCCCACTCAACGTGGTATACGGGGTGAACCACCAAAGCTACGACCCAGCCGTTAATCACATCGTTACCGCTGCCTCTTGCACCACAAACTGCATCGCGCCGGTGTTGTCGGTATTGCTTAACAGCTTTGGTGTGCGACGCGGGGCCTTTACCACCATTCACGCCTTAACCAATACCCAGCGAGTACTCGATGGCTTCCATAAAGATCTGCGCCGGGCGCGCTCAAGTGCGGCGTCACTGATTCCGACAAGCACGGGAAGTGCCACGGCTATCTTTGAAATATTCCCCGAGTTGCGCGGCAGGCTCGATGGCTTGGCTGTGCGTGTACCCGTGGCTCAGGCGTCTATTGCAGATTGTACGTTCGAGTTGAGTCAAAACGTTGAGGTCGATGAGGTAAACGCCGCGTTCGCTGCGGCAGAAGGAAGCTCGCTTGCCGGAATTCTTGGCCTCGAGCATCGTCCTTTGGTGTCAATAGATTACGAAGGAGAGCGGCGCTCTGCAGTAATTGACGCGCCCTCCACTCAGGTGATTGACGGCTCGCTGGTTAAATTGCTCGCCTGGTACGACAACGAGACGGGTTATGTTGCGCGCATGATGCAGTTGCTGGCGCTGGTTGCCAGCGAGCTGTAGCTGCCGCTCTAAGTGCGACAGTACGCTCTAATAACCGGCAGCTATTGGGGCTTTACGCTCACCGATGGCGCGTTGCGCATGCTTGTTGTGCTGTACTTCCACCAGTTAGGCTATGGCCCGCTGGCTATTGCGTCGCTGTTTCTGTTTTACGAGCTGTTTGGTGTCATCACTAATCTGGTTGGGGGTTGGCTAGGGGCGCGATTGGGCCTGGCGGTTACCCTGTTATTGGGGCTTGGGCTGCAAATCGTGGCGCTTGCGATGCTGTTGGTAGATCCAGACTCGTTGACGGTGGTTTGGGTCATGGCCGCCCAGGCTCTTTCTGGAGTAGCAAAAGACCTAACCAAAATGAGCGCCAAGAGCGGTGTTAAATCTCTAGTGTCAGGAGACACTAAGTCAGTGCTACCGCAAGATAGCGAGACAGATCAGCGGTTGTTTCGCTGGGTAGCGGCGCTCACCGGATCGAAGAACACGCTTAAGGGCGTTGGTTTCTTTTTGGGTGGTGTCTTGCTTGCCGGATTTGGTTTTCGCGGCGCGATTGGGGTGCTTGCCGGGGGATTGGCTGCAATCTTGTTGATAGCTTGCGTGCTGCTTGATCGCTCGGCAGGCAAGGCGTCGTTCAAACCAAAATTCAAAGACCTGCTGTCGAAGAGCCACGCCATTAACTCCTTGGCTGCAGCGCGATTGTGTTTGTTTGGTGCCCGCGACGTCTGGTTTGTGGTTGCGCTGCCGGTCTATCTGCAAGTTGAGGCGGCGTGGAGTGCGGTGCAGGTGAGTACGTTACTCGCGCTCTGGGTGATTGGTTATGGGTTGATTCAATCATTTGCACCGCGATTGCTTGCGCTTTCTGATTCGCGTCCGCCAGACGGACCTATAGCTGTTTACTGGGGCATTGCCCTTGCGGTAACAACTACTGTTGTACTCGCGCTCATTGTGATCGATGCGCCAGTATCGATTGCGGTGGTCGGAGGTTTGCTGGTCTTTGGGGCAGTATTTGCCATTAACTCTGCGGTGCACTCCTATTTAATTGTGCACTACGCCGAAGCCGACGGAGTCAGCCTGGATGTGGGTTTTTATTACATGGCCAATGCGTTGGGTCGTCTGCTGGGTACGCTGTTATCGGGGACAGTTTACCAATTTGCCGGGTTTGAGGCCTGTATAGCCACCACACTGGCGCTGGTGGTGGCTGCGAGCCTGATTTCGCGGCGTCTACCCGGGGCTACCCACCCTTGAACCCTTTCTGTTGCGTACATCATCAGTTCAACTCCTCACAAAACAGCACGTAAGCACGACAGACTCGCAGCTGTCTCTGTCGATAACCTTTGTTCTTTGGACGAGGCCTCCAAGCAGGCCTTTAAAAGGTATGCAGTTTATTCAGACGGCCCGACGTCAGATAGCGCAGTTAGCAGCTGCTTTAGCCACACTTGTGCTAGTTGGTTGTACGAATACTACGCCCCAGGTTAGCCACCACTTCGTTGCGCAAGGTCAGGTGGTAGCCAGCTCTTACCGCGCCGATATCGTGGCCTGCGCCGAAGCGGCCAAGAAACCCAATTCTCACCGGATCAAGTTCTCAGCCTATGAGGGCTGCATGAAGGAACGTGGTTACGCGTTGGTAACGGACAACTAGTCTGAATTGGATGCGCTTGTTGCAGCTCGGGACACCAAGTAAGAAGTAAATAAACTGTTTGGAACTAGCGTAGCGGTCGCTGCGCTAGTTCAGCCTCTCCCAGTCCCGGTTGTGGACAAATTCCTGCCCCTGCTCTTTTCTCTGCCAGAAGCCCCATTCATTACTTTTTGGCCCTGTGATGACCAAGGTCCATGAGGGTGTGCGGGTAATTTCTACTCGATGCCTGAAGTGTGCTGGCCGAAAGTGGGGTCGCCAGGGCGCAACGGTTCGATATACCTCTTCGCCTTCTGCTCCCTCTGCTTCAATAAATTCCCCGTAGCGCCCGAAGGGCAAGGTGATGAACCACCAGGGATGATCGTGGATCGCCCGATCTGGGTCACTGGCCAGAAACCGGTGTACACGCAGGGTGATGCCGCACCAGAGGATCCAGCGCTCCAGATAAGCCTGATCCTGATTGAAGATGGTGTCGTGGGTGAAACCGAACTGGTAACGCCCCAGGCTGAACTTCATTAAGCAATCACCTTGTTGGACGATTAGACAAAAGCAGACAAACAGCCGCGCAGGGTGCCAGACACCGATTGCGCTCTCAAGCCAGTTAAACGATTCTGTGGGCGCGGGGTCACAGTCTTTGGCGTCCCCCCTGTAACAGAACGCTATATAAGGTGCCTGGTGTATGGATCAATTTAGCAGTGGCTCAACTTCTAGAGGGCATGCTGCCCGACTCTGGTTAGGGCTGATTCTGGGAGTGCTTGTACTCACCGGCTGTGCGGCTGGGGTTGATGCTGCCGAAGAGCCGAGCGAAAGCCCTGACAGTTTGGCAAGTGTTCGCCAACCCATGAATAACGCGCGTCTTGGTAGCTTGCTGCAATCGCTTGACCCTAACTTGAGCGGCCGGTCGGGCAACTGGGTGATTACCTTTCGCGACACGTCCGCCCAGGTACTCACAGATGAACAGGCTGACCGCATGCGCGTGATGATTCCGATCGCCGATGCCAATGATCTTGAAGCGGATGTGCTTTATCGGATGCTACAGGCCAACTACGAATCTGCTCTGGATGCACGCTATGCAATTGCCAAGGGGCTGGTTTGGTCGGTCTTTATTCACCCGCTTTCGCCGTTGACAGAAAACCAGCTGTTGCTGTCGCTTGCGCAAACATACAACGCGGCAGAAACCTACGGCACCAGCTTCTCTGGCGGTCTGTTTCAGTTTGGTGGTGGCGATAATCGCGGTGAGGCTTTCGATGACATTCTTAAGCGCGGTACGGATCTGTAAGTTGTATTGGCTAAGGTACTTTGGCCAGGAGCCGGGAAAAGGTGTTGTTATAGGGGTAGCCGCCGGCGGTCCAGCCTAATCGCACGAGCACTCTTTTTTGGCTTGGGATCATGAGCACGATTTGCGCACGGTTGCCTTGCATGGCAAACGCATCCTCGGGTAGATCTGGCCAGCGCAGCTCATCACCACCCCGGTTAAGCCAAAGCTGGTAACCGTAGCGAGGCTCGTTGATTGAGTTGTTTGGCGTGGTTGCGCGGTTAATCCAATCAGTGGTGAGTAATCGCTCGCCGTTGTGTATGCCATCGGCAACCAATAGAGCGCCCAGTTGCGCCCAGTCACGGGCGCTGGCGTAGACGTAAGAGCTGCCGACAAATACACCGCTGGGATCAGGCTCAACCAGGGTGTGGGTAAGCCCCAGGGGGTTCAAGAGTTCAGAATGCAAAAACTCATAGGCGCTTTCTGTGGTACCGCCGAGTTGATCAAACAGAAAGCGCGACAGCATATTGGTGGTGCCCGAAGAGTAGGCGAAGTGCGTGCCGGGTGGATGCACTAGTGGTTTTTCCAGAGCAACGTTTGACGCGCTGTATTCGTTGAACAGCATGCGCGTGGCATCGGAACCCGGCGCATACACCTCGCCAAACTCGAGGCCAGAAGTCATGTTCAGCAGGTTCTCGATGCTTAAGTTCTTGCGCTCGTCTTGCCACTGCGCAAACAACCCCGTTTGCGAAACTTGCAGATTGGTCTTCGCTTCCAACCGACCAAACAAGATGGCGATCAGGCTTTTGCCCATCGACCAACCCAGGTGCGGTGTAGTTTTATCAAACCCCTCTGAGTAAGCCTCGCCGATAACCTCGCCGTTTTGCATCAGAAGCAGTGCGCGGGTTTGTAAGCCTTGTTCATTGTCGGCATTGAGCTGTGCTAAAAGCTGTGCATCAGCGGCGCCGGTGTTGGTTGCCAGCCCGCTTTTAGGTTGCAGCCAGGCTGATGTGTTCAGCTTATCAAGCGCCGTCACGTCGCCTATATCCAGAGAGCAGCCGATGCCGTCTCTGTAGGTAGCGCTATGGGTTCCCCCGGGCGAAAAACGCGCGCTAACCTGTTTGCGATCGTCGTCGTTGGAAATATAGATATGGCCGTAAAGGCTGGAATAGCTTTTTAGGTCTTCCTTAACTTGTTCGAGATCAAGGCCGGTTATGTAGCGCCCCGAGCAGCCGAGCTTTGCGGCCATGCCACCCGCTATATCGAACACAGCGCCCGGTGCGGGGAGCGACACACCCAGCCCAAAGCGCAGGAACAGCGCACTGCCAATTATCAGGACCAGTACTAACCCAAGTAGCCCAAGAAATATGCGTTTCATCAGTTGGTCTCTGCCCTTAGTTCCAGTTGTTTGATAATGGCGGCGTGTTGTTCTGCTCTTAAGTCGAAGCGCGTGAATATGAGTGCGCCTGCCGCGAAGCAGACTAGGGGCAGTAACCCGAGTATTGCGCACAGGGCGACTTGCACAACAAAGGTTTGTTCTACGTTAGGTATAAAGCCCACGGCGCTCAGCACAAACCCGGTAATCATAACGGTAACGCCTTGAGCACTTTTGTTGGCGAGGTTATAGAGCGCAAAAAAAGCGCCTTCTTTGCGCTGGCCGGTGTGTAGATCGTCTTCGTCTATTATATCGCTTAACACTGATGGCCCCAGGGTGTGAGCACAACCGCTCATTGCGCCGCTAATTACCGACAGAGTAAGCAGCACGGCCGTCTGGAGCGTTCCGGGTTCCATAAACACCAGCAAGAACAGACCGCCATAACTGAGTGCGGCGATAACCATCGTCGTAATCCATAGCGACACTTTTTCAAAGCGGCCAGACACGCGAACCCATAGCGGAATTGAGACTGTTGACGAAACCAGGTAGCAGATGATGGTGATTGGCGCGATCGCTATGTTGCCCATGACGTATTGGGCGACATAGAGTGCTACGGCGGATAGCGCCCCGGCAGCGATGGCCTCGATAAACTGTACGCTGAGCAGTAACTGAGCATGGGAATTTTGCAAAATCGTTTTGCTTGCGATGTATATCCCTTCGTTTATGGGCGCGCGCTGTTGCGCGCCTGTGTGTTCTCTGAACCAAAACGCAGTAGTGAGCACGCCCAGAATACATAGCACGGAAGCTGCGACTGCTGATTGCTGAGAGGCTAAGCGCAGTTGCGTTATGTCTTGTTAGGCGTATAGCTGTCGTTTGTGTACTCGGCCCCCAGAGAATAGTGGGGGACAGTAATCGCGGTCATGGCAGTGTAGAGACCGAATATCGCAATTGCCATCCAGAACGTGACAAGGCCTTGTGAGATACCAGTCGGGCTCACCCAGAGCATGATGTAGAACAAGGCCACGGGGCCTATGCTCCAGGCCAGCCAACCTCGCCGTCTGCCTAATCGGCTACTGGTGCGATCGCTCAGATAGCCGACCACCGGGTCGGTCAGGGCATCCCAAATACGCGCCAGACCAAAGATGGTGCCCATTACTGCCGGGGCGATGAGCAGCACATCGGTTGAATACTTGAGCACATAAGTGTTCAACAAAAGGAACATGTAGCCGACGGCAAGGGCAGGCAGACCGTAGAGTGCAAGCTGAGAGGTGGTGAGTTGCCTCTTAGGTAACTGGGGTTGGGATATCTGGGGACTCTGAGACTGCATAGGAGGAGAGCTGGACAACGCTTGTTCAGACTAACAACAAACCTCTAGAGAAGCTGCTGCATCCTAAAATGCGCCCGCGTTTGGTATGGTTCAGTTCTAATAGATTTTTGGTGCACGGCAGCTATGACCTTCTTTTCATCTAGTGCTTTCAGAATGTTTTTTAGAGCCCTCCTGTTAACAGTGATTAGCGGCTTGTTGGTCTTGCAGCCAGCCAGAGCCGATGGGCCAAGCGCCGATATCGCGGCAGACTACAAAAAGCACCTGGGTCCGCTGTGGGATCACTTTCATCGCAATCCTGAGCTGTCGCTCATGGAGTTCGAAACCGCTAAGCGGTTGGCGAAGGAGCTGCGCGCTGCCGACTTTGAGGTGACTGAGGGCGTAGGCGGTACCGGTATTGTTGCCATCATGAAGAACGGCAAAGGGCCAAAGGTGATGATGCGCGCCGATATGGATGGCCTGCCGGTGAAGGAGCTGTCTGGGCTGCCCAATGCATCTACCGCCACCAGTGAAGATTGGGACGGCAATGTTGTTCCCGTGATGCACGCTTGCGGCCATGACGTTCACATCACGTCTCTGGTGGGTACCGCTCGCTACATGTCGGCCAATCGTGATCAGTGGTCCGGCACGCTTATGCTGATTGGCCAACCCGCAGAAGAGCGTGGTCCGGGTGCCTCGGCAATGATGGACGACAACCTGTGGCCACGTTTTGGCAAGCCTGACTTTGCTCTGGCGTTTCATGTGAGCGCCGAATCAGAGGCTGGCAAAATTACGATAGACGAAGGCTCACCTTATGCCGGCGCCGACACGGTAGACATTATTATTCACGGCGTTGGTGCGCACGGTGCGTCACCGCATCAGGGTAAAGACCCCATCATGATTGGTGCGCAGCTGGTGAATAATCTGCAAACCATTGTAAGTCGTGAGCTAGCGCCAAGAGATGCAGGCGTAATCACCGTGGGTGCGTTTCACTCAGGCAGCAAGCACAACATTATTTCGGCGCGCGCACATTTACAGCTTACGGTGCGTAGTTTGAATCCACGGGTGCGGACACAGTTGCTGGAAGCAATCGAGCGGGTAGCGCACGGTACCGCGCGTACCGCAGGTATTGCCGAAGACAAACTACCGGAGGTGACTGTGAGCGAGTTTTCGTTTCCGCCCACCTTTAACGATGCGCCGCTCGCGCGGCGCTTAAAGACGGTACTTACCGAAAAGATGGGAGCAGACGCAATGCGCGAGTCTACCGCTTTGGGTATGGGCGCTGAAGACTTTGGTTTCTTTACAACTGACCCCTACATTCCCAGCGTTTACTTTAGCGTGGGTGGAACGCCTGCGGCAGACTTTGAGCGCGCGAAAGCGGGTGGCCCGCCTGTGGGTAGCCACCATAGTCCGCAGTTTAAGATATCTGCCGAGCCGGCGGTTAGAGCCGGTGTTGAGGCTACGGTGCACTCGTTGATGAGTTTGATGCCGGCTGCGTAGGTAAACTGGCCCCGTATTTCCCCTCTCCTGAGCGTCAACCTCTTCGACGCTCAAAAATTCTGCCCAAATCTGTAACTAAATCGGCGCTCGTTCGTTTAACTAGTATAGGTCGGTGAATTAGCCGGCCAATTTACGAGAAATCCTCTTAACAAGCGGATGAGCAACAACCATGCGCGACCAGTTCGACCATTGGGTAACGGCCTATCAGAGTGATGTATTGACTCTGGCTCGCTACCTGATGAAGAACCTCGCCGAGGCAGAAGATGTGACTCAGGATTCGTTTATCAAACTATGGGAAGCCCGGCACAAGCCACCGGTTGCTGTGCGACCCTGGTTGTTGCGAATAACGCGTAATGCCTGTTTAGACAGGCTCCGTCGGCAGTCCATCACTGAGACTAACGATGGCAACGTTGAGGTAAATGCAGTTGTTGATCCGACACCCGCTGCTGAGACACAACTTGCCCACAGTCGAGCGGTCGCCGAACTTAGAGAAGCAATAGAGGCACTCGACGAGCCCTTTCGGTCATTAGTGGTACTGCGAGACCTGCAGGGCCGAAGCTATGAAGAGCTGCACGTGATTACTGAGTTAACGATTGCCCAGGTCAAAGTGTATTTACATCGGGCCCGAAAACAGCTGATGGATCGATTGGTACATCTCAAGCTCTCGGAGCACATACAACAGGGTGCGCGCTGCTCATGAGTGATCAGAAAACTACCGACGACTGGGAGCAACAGGTCAATGCGCTTATCGATGGTGAACTTTCATCTGAACAAGAGCGAGCACTCCGACGGGCGGCGCTAGACAACCCCGTTCTGCAGGAGCTTTTGGAGCGTAGCTCACTGCTGCAAGAGGCGCTCGCACAGCTATTGCCTGCGGAAGCTTCGACGGAATTTGAAGAAAGGCTTCGAGCTATTCCGGGCGAGATCGCTGCAGTTCCCAAAGCCCATGCAGCTGCTACAGCAACAGTATCATTTCGAGAGCGTGTGTCTGCCTTGCTTACCGACTCTATAGGGGTGCGCGGTTTCTCAATCGCCTTTGGACTCGCCATGCTAGGCCTGTTTGTCACCCGTATGTTTACCACCGACGTAGGGATAGATCCGACAGCAGAGCAATCACCCTCCACAGCAGAAATTGCGCGGGCTCAAGAAGATTTAGAGGTCGCACTGCAGTATTTGGTGAAGGCCAACAGGTCTGCACACAAACATTTGGTGGCCACTGTCGATAAGCAGGTTACCGATCGGGTACAAGCATTGGTAATCGAGCGGTCGCCCGTTAACGTAAATCGATATCGGTTGCACCAGGAATAAGACATTGCGAAAGAGGTATTCCCACATGAATTGGACTATGAAGCGGACGATGACGTGGTTTGTGTTGGCTATGACGTTAACAGTCAGCCAAGCAAGCTTTGCGCTGGGCGAAGAATTGAAAGGCGAGCCTGGCTACGTGCCTTTCTCTACCCTGGACGATGTCTATGGCCAGCCTAAGGTGATGGTTAACATTGGGAACGTGTTAATGAAGTTTCTAGCGGCTGCATCAGGTTCAGACCCTGAACTTTCTGAAATGATTAAGGGCATGCAGGGAATTCAGATTAACGTGTACGACACGCAAGGACGCAAAGAGCCCGCGTTGAAACAACTGAATGAAATTTCAGATCGACTAGCTTCGGTTCAATGGCAACCCTTCATACAGGTTAATGAGGAAGATGAAGTCGTTCAAATGCTCATGAAAACAGACGACGAGGTTGTGCAAGGTCTGGTTGTTATGGTGGTTGATAGGGAAGAGGCAGTGTTTATGAATCTTGTGGGCGCCATTGACCCTAACAAGCTCGGTAAACTAATGAATCAGCTCGATGTTGATATTGATGTTGATTCTGTGGCTGAGACAATTTCCGAAAGCGGTACGAGCGAATGAAGGTGGCCGCCGGTTCCTACGCCCGACTGTTACTTGTTGGATGTCTGATTGCGCTGACAGGCTGTGGTTTAACTGCGTCAAAGCGAAGCGAAGGCTATGCAGATCTTGGTGCGTTGCGGGTTCCCGGGCTTCGTACAACAGCGAACTTATCAGTCGGTCGTGTCCCCTTGCGCCTGGCCGCGCGCTTTGCGATGGATACCCCAGAAGGCCAACAACTATTTCGCGGTTTACATGGAGTTCGGGTTCGTGTGTATGAGTTAGACGAGCGATCGCGGAGTGCTTTTAACCGTGGCGCAGAACAGTTGCTGCAGCAGCTGGAGAACCAGGGCTGGGAACCCGCCATCGTTGTCCGTGATGCAGGTGAACTGGTGCAGGTTCTGGTCAAGCTTGAAGAAGAGATTCTGCAGGGGATGACCATAGTTGTGAGGGAGAAAGAAGAAGCCACGGTGGTGAACCTGATGGGTGAGCTGAAACCCGATGACTTATTCGCGTCAGCGGAGTTCTTTGACACGGATATACTGCAGAGCCTTGGGGACGAGCCGGCGGATAATCAGGAATGATGTTCGGTTGACGTTTAAGTCCTTCACGCTAACTGCCGTTACCACCCTCACACAGGTGCGGTGTTAACAAAATTCGCTTCCTTATTTCGCTCTCCAGTTCGAAGCGTGGCCAATCCTTTTTGTTCCCGAGCACTGCAATAGTGGTATGCGACATCGGGTAGAGCGTTAGTAAACCTTCGAAACCCGCTTCTCCTCCGGCATGGCGCCATTGGGGGCCGTGCGCGCTAGTGTTTACTAGTTGCCAGCCGTAGCCTTGTGAAACCCCGGTCCAGGCTGTTGGCAGTTTTGCGGTTGTCATTTCTTCTAGTGACTCAATTGTGATAATGGGATTCGGCTGCCCTTTTGAAATGCTCAGTACAGCGTTTCCGAATGCTGCCAGATCCGCTGCGGTTGTCTGTAATCCGGAACTGGGCAGAAATGCGCGGTCCCAGGGGTGTGTTTTCGCTTTGCCTCGCTTGTTGTATGCGCGATGGCGCTGTTGCGCAGGAATACGTGAGAGGTCGAAGTCGCTGTCTCTCATACCGAGCGGATCCAGTATTCTCTCTTTCATTGTCTGCGAAAACTGTTTGTTTGTGATGCGTTCGATGACCCGCCCCAAAAGATTAAAACCTGCATCGGAGTAGCGCCAACTTGATCCCGGCGAACTACTAATTCTCTGTTTTGCTAACGCTTCTATGTAAGCATCTACCTGTTCGGATGTTGTCCGGCCTTTCGCACGTCGCCGATTCCGCAGGCCAGATGTGTGAGTTAGAAGATGCTCAATTCGAATTGGGCTAAAAGAAAAGACGGGTTCGTAAAGTCCAACTCGATCTTGCAGAGACAACGCCCCTTCATCCCGCAACTGCATAATGACAATTGCTGTGAATAGTTTAGATATAGAGGCTGCGTGAAACCGTTTTGGGCGCTGTGAGCTGGTTGAATCGCTTCCCGCGGAAACTGTGCACGAGTAGTCAGGTGTGGAAACAGCCGCGTCAATGTTGGGCGTGTCTGATGCTGAGTGCAGGCGGGAGACCAATCTTGTTAGAGTTGGATTGTTCTCCTGAGTCGCGGCACTCGCCGGAAGAATACTGAGAATGCCTGCCAAGGCCCATATTGTGATAGCGGCGAAAGAGCGAGTGCTCAGTGGACAGCGCTTGGTTGGGGATGATCGAGTAACCATAACTTCGTTGAGAATAATCCAATGAACGTAAAGATTACCAAAGGAACAGACCGCGACCATATTGAGATTCTTAGGCGAAATGGCTCGGTCACCAACACCACGTTTCCCAAGAAAGGTTTGATTCCTCACGATGCCATTCACTTAATCGTTGAGAGGGAGCTCCAGTTCAAAACCGCTTTCTGGGGCCGGGTATTCGACAGCGCTGAACCGAGAGAGGTGAGCGCACTCTCAAAAGCGGGAGGACACGCGAGTTCTAGTCGAGCAGGCATACCCGACCCAGGGATAGTTGAGCTTCTTCAGGCTGAGCGAATAGTGGAGTGTTTCGAAGCAGAGTTATGGGGAGGGTCTACTGACAGTGACACTTTTCGATGTGTGTTGAATGCGGCCTGTTCTCAATCGAAGACAGATTGTCCAACTCTTACCGACAAAAACCTCGAAAGAATACGTACCGATTTGCAGCAGTTCATGGCGCGCTGGCAGAGCACCGCCATTGGTGCGAGTTTGGAGCTGGAATGGACCTAGACGCCTGTCCCCGAATATTCACTTCCGCCTAACCGTCTCGCGCCGGTGCTCCTCGCGAGGAGTCGTCCGCCATCATCATTGCATCCAAAAGCTGAGTCTTGAGCTCGGCTGCTAATTCAATGTTATCGAGGGCCTGCATCTCATCCGGATCTTGTGCCAGATCGAACAGTTGATCTTCGCCCTTTGAGTTGCGGGAAAATTTGTGGGTAGGGGTAATCAGGGTTCTGGTGCGTGCGGGTATTGGCGTAAGCTTGGCTGTGGTGATGGGCACGTCGTCCTCCACTAATACGCTGTCGCGCACCTGCGCCGTCGGATCTTCTATCAGTTTGCGCAAGCTAAATCCCTGTATTCCGTCGTAGGAGTCAAGGTTGCAAAAATCCATCAGCGTGGGACCGAGATCAATAGACGAGGCAAGCGACTCTGTTATACCGGGTGTTTCGCCTGGCACGCTAATCACCATCGGTACCTGTAACGTACCCCGGTAGTGCATAAAGCCCTTAAGAAACAAGGAGTGATCGCCCATCATATCGCCGTGATCAGAGGTGAACACGACAATGGTGTTATCGCGAACACCAAGTGTTTCGAGCTTGTGCATGATCTTGCCAACCCCATCGTCAATCATGCTGATCATGCCGTAAGTAGCAGCAATAGCTTGTTGCAACAGCTCATCGCTACCAAACCCACAGGGAGCCACCCAGTTGCGCTGGTCTTTGGGGTGGATCTTTGAGAACAGCTGTAAGTGTTGGGGAGCTGTACTTAGTGGATCTTGCCGGGATTCTGGCAGCGGCATATCTTCTGGTTTGTAAAGATCAAACCAGTCTCCGGGCGGTGTCATAGGATGATGCGGATCTGGAAACGAACAGTACGCCAACCACGGCTTGTCTTGACCATGCGCCTGATCGATAAAGTCGATGGTTTGTTCGGTAACGAAGGTGGTGGAATGCAGATCCTGGTCATAGGGCGGGCGATAGATTTGCTTCCAGTGTTCTGATCGATTGCGACCCGGCGGCATGCCGTCCTGATCGATGAGCAATTCATCCACCTTGCCACCGCGCGCAAGGGCCCACTGCAAGTGATGGCCGGCAATTCGTGCGCCGTGATCAATGCTCAGTTGAATGTGGTCGAAACCATAGAAGTCGTCAGGTGCGTCCGGCGTGTGGTCCACGTAGCGCTCAAAATCCTCGACCTGATCCCATCCAGGCGCATAACCGTTGCCACCTGATGACTCCCCGCGGTGCGGAACCATAGAGTTCTTGCTCATCCCGTGCTGTAAGTGTGATTTGCCGATCAATCCGGTTCGGTAACCTGATTTTCTAAAGCGCCTTACGAAAGTATTGGTGCCCCAGTCGAGGCTGCGATCGTTGAAGATTACACCGTGTGCGCTGGGCATTCGGCCGGTCAAGATCGTTGATCGGTTAGGCATGCAAACCGGGTTTGACACCCAGGCGTTGTTGAAGACGGTTCCTTGCCGCGCAAGATCGTCAAGGTATGGAGTTTTAACGGTGGGGTTGCCTGCAAAGCCGCAATGGTCTGCGCGTTGCTGATCGGTGATTATGAAGAGTACGTTGGGTGTTTTTGTCATTTTCATTTCAGTCCAGCAACAGCTCGAGCAGCTCAGGCATCAGCGTTTTGGGGCTAGCCAGCTTATGCTCTGAAAGTATGTGCGAGCCAACTAAGGTTGAATAAAGTAGCGCAGCATAGCGTTTGCTTTGCTTGGTGGTCAGATTGGTTTGCTGGAACAAACCTTCGACAAATTTTATTCTTGCGGCGTCGACGCGCTTAACCACAGTACTCACCGCTTTATCGTAGCGTGACCAGTCTCGAATCGCGGGTTCTGCCAGGGGTCCGCCATAGGGGTTATCTAGTCCCGATGTGGTCACCGCCATCAACTGCCGAAGCTTTTCTTCCGGGCTACCAGAGGCTTTTTCTAGTTCGACGATTATCGATTCCGTAGCGGTCTGTTCCCAGTGCGCGAGCATTTGTGATTTGAGCGTTGGAACATCGGCAAAGTGCCAATAGAACGATCCCTTGCTCACGCCTAGATCCCGCGCTATCGCCTCCGCCTTTATGGCGGCGGGGCCACCAGATGTCAGCGCGCGGAAGGCGCCGGCCAGCCAGTCTTTCGCAGCAAGGCGCTCTTTTTGCTTCTTTTTCATGCACTCCCCCTTTTAGACAGACCATACGTCACCGTATTGACAGGCTCAACTCACCTACTGTACGGTACCGTATGGTAAATCAGGAGTGTTCACATGTCTTATCCGATAGCCGTTGCAGGCGCTTTTTCATTTATATATGTCTATTTGCACGTGGTTGGCGGGGGCGTTGAAGTACATGTGCCGATCCTTGAGGGTGGCCTAACGCATGAACTGCAGGGGTTTGTGTCGGTGATGTGGCATGGCTTTACCGTCACCATGTTGCTGTGTAGTGGGTTGTTTTTAGTAGCATCGTTCCGCCCGCGATATCGGAAGGTGCTAACGCTAGTTGCCGTTATTCAATACGTCGGGTTTGCGGCCCTTTTTTTGCTCTACAACTGGCTACGGTTTGGTTCACTCTTTGTTATGCCGCAGTGGATCGGCTTTTTGATAATCGTATTGGTTGCGCTGGTAGGCTTGTGGCGTGATGCCTCATTGCCCGTACCGCACAAGCATCAATTACAGGCGAGCGCATAGCGAATCTTGTCTTTGCGACGTTCGCTTCAATCACCCTGATGATAATCGCTGCTGTGCATGTCTATTGGGCGGTTGGTGGTGCCTGGCCAGCCAAAGAGCGCGCTGAGTTGCCGCAAACCGTGGTGGGTACCGAAGACACCCGAATGCCTCCGCAAGCTATCACGCTAGCGGTGGCCTTTCTGATTTTTATGGTGTTGAACCCTTCCGAACGTTTGATCGGAAATACTATTCACCCTTGTGTTTGCTGTTGGGTCTCTGCTTGCTAGCGATAGCGCTCTAATCAACTATAACCAGCCGTTCTCCCGGGCCTTGCGAAACGCCGTGATTCGATTTGATACGCCGAGTTTGCTGGTTGCTTCGTTCAAATAGTTGCGGACGGTGCCTGGGGTGAGATTAAGCGTGACTGCAATCTCCTTATTGGTTTCTCCTTTTTCAACCAGCCGCAGAATGCGGCGGTCTCTGTCAGTTAGCGGATCTTCCGGAATCAGACTATTACCTGCGTCCTCCTCCATAAAGGCGCTGCCGCCGTCTGCCACGGTTCTAATCGCTGCTGCCAGGTCGATGCTGGGCGCGTCTTTCAACAGGTAGCCTTTTACGCCTGAGCTACGTGCGCGTTGGATGTAACCGGGGCGTGCGAAGGTAGTGATGATAATGATGCGGGCACGGACGCCATCGCGTGCCAGCCGGCTTGCAAGTTCCAGTCCGGTGAGTTCCGGCATCTCGATATCGCTGATTACAATATCGGGGTCGTGCTTTCTCACAAGACGAAGTGCGTCCGCTCCGTTCTCTGCTTCGCCAACTACCTCAAAGTCTGGTTCAAGAGCGAGCAACGCGGCCAATGCACTGCGAAGCATCGATTGATCTTCGGCCAGCAGAATGCGGATCATGGAGGTAGAGTTGCTTGAATTTTAATACCTGAATCGCCTAAACGATTTTTGCCGACAGACAGTATGCCACCCAGTGCCTCAAGCCGTCTTCGCAGACCAGATAGTCCGTTGCCTTCGTTAACTGCAAGCGCGTCTCCGTTGTCGGTTATGGTGACGCCAGGTCTGTTGCTGTCAAAGCTGATAGTGACAGCCGTCGCCGAGGAATGGCGAACGATATTGGTGATGGCCTCGCGGATCGTTAACCCAATCGCTGAGTCGGCTTCGGGCGACAGTCCCGGTAAATACCCTTCTGTGGTGAGCTTTATGTCTGCAGCGTTCAGCGCGTCGATAGCGTTGGCTATTTCTTGTTCACTGCTGGTTGCTACTACGCCCCGAAGAGTTGCCCGAACATCGGCTAAAGCCTGGCGGCTTGAAGATTGAATGTCTTCGATCGCTGACCTGGCGCTGGCGGGATCTGTATCAATCAAGCGGCCTGCCAGATCCGCTTTTAGTGACACCAAGGTCAGCGTATGCCCGAGAAGATCATGGAGATCACGAGCGATGCGTTCACGTTCTACGATAGACGCTTGTTGCGAATCCAGGGTACGTTCGCGTTCTGCTTGTTCATGGACGGCATGCAGTTGTGCATCTGCCAGAGTTGATGTCCAAACGATGATTGAGATCACCATCCCAACAACAATCTCTAGCGTGTATCGATCAAAGAGAAGACCGCTGCCAGCGAAAGCGAGTATGCAGACCCCCAGCGTGATGCGAGACACCCTTAGCGGCTGCAAATATCCAGCAGCTGCAACTGCATAGATATGAAAGACGCTATAGCCGTTTTGAAACGGGGCCATAGCCACGCCAAGGGTTGCGATGGCAGCGATAAAATACAGTCTGTTAGGGTTTTCTGTTTTTAAGGCCTGGAAATGCAAGGGTAGATAGATTGCGACCGCAAGCAACGCGACAACTACGTCTATCACCCGGGGCGGATAGAATAACCAGGGTAGAAACAGAAATGCCAGGTAGATGAGATGGAGCGTTTGCTGATTTGATTCTGCTTTTGATTCTGGTGATAACGGGTTCATTTCAGCAGCTTAATGTTATCGAGGTATATTGTTGATTCCCCTAAGGCTGGGCCAGCGACAAAACCAAAGCCCGTAAATTGAGTCGTTTGTAAGCCGGTGAAGCCAGACAGTTTTAGATTGTGGGTTTGCCACTCTTGTTCAACGGTTATGGTTTGTGTCGGCGGAATTCCAGCTGCTCCTGCACCAAATGCCATCACCCGAAGCGTACCGGGCGTCCCTTTTATGTCAAAGCTCATTGTTTGGTAGTTCGAAACATCAACAGGCGTAGCTCCTCCGATTTGTGGTAATGCCACCGAAGCGCCCGCCCACGGGAATGCGAAGCCCGATTTCACCTCGGCGTCTATTTTCAGGGCGTAGCCGGATTCTCCTGCCCCGGCCTCTACTCGCGACAGCACTGCCACTGAGTTACCTCCCGCCAACTTGTCTGTTGAACTGCTCCATTCGAACTCCTGGCCGGATGACATGCTCTTTTCAAAATCGCCCAATAAATCGGCGGACACTTCTGAAAATATCTTGCTGGCTGCTACCTCTCTGCTAACCGATTGACCGTTTTTCAAGATGTGCTTGATGTTCAATGTGGCGCTAACGCTCTGGCTTGGATCACCTTCTACCAATAGCAGGTCTGCGCGAGCACCTTCTTCTATTACACCTCGACCCTCCAGCTCGAATATCCTGGCAGGGGTTATGCTGGCGGCTTGCATCGCTTCGCCTGGCGTTAAGCCTGCGCGGACCAACAACTGCAGTTCGTGATGCAGGCTAATGCCGTGTGCGGTGCCGGGGTTGGGCGCGTCAGACCCCGCAAGAATAGGTACACTGTCCCCGAAAAAGCGTTGTACGTTTTTCAAAGCGATCTCTAACGAAAACCCTTCCAGCGACTCGCCAAAGCTCGAGTCAATTGTCTGTTCTTGCATAGGTGACAGAAGTGAGCGAGTTGCCGAGTCGAGCCCCGCTACCCTGTTGTCTTGGTCGATCGCGGCAATGACCGAGAGAGTTGGAATAATGAACACGCCTTTTGCTTTAATTTGTGCAAGCAGGTCTTCGCTTACCACGCGATCTGCAAAGACATGAACCAAACCGTCAATGCCGTCTTCAACCATGGCCTCGGCGGCGCTGTGGGTTGAGATATGAGCAACTACCAACATTCCTTCGGCGTGCCCTGCGTCAATCACCGCCCGAGCGGTTGCTCTGTCTATGCTTGGCAAGCTCGGTATGCCCGGCATATACACTAGTTTTATGTAGTCCGAGCCTTCGGCCTTGCGAGCAGCAACCCAAGCCGGTGCCTCCGCCGGCGTGCTGAGAGTTTCGATGGGTATGCCAAATTGAGTGCCGTGGCCGCCTTTGGCCGTTGCCAGCATGCCGGCGGAGAATAGATCGGCCTTTGCGGTGGCGGTAGGCGTCGCGCGTGCCTGCCTTGTTTCGCTGAGACTACGGTGATCCGTGAACATATCCAGGACGGTTGTGATCCCAAATCGCGCAGCATCGGTTAACGCGCTGCCATAGGAATGTGTGTGGCTGTCAATCAGCCCGGGTAGCGCCGTTAACCCGGTGCCGTCGATGAAGTTAACATCAGTGGCATCTATAGATGTATCGATACGCTCAATAAGCCCGTCCCTTAGGAGAATAGACTTGGGTTCGCTGAGCAAACCCTCTTTGTTAACAAGCCGTACGTGCTTGATCAGCATAGCGGGTTTGCTTGTAGCCACAGCATTTGATCTTTCCGTCGGGAGGCTAAACACAAGTACCGTAAGGGCGAGTGCCAGACTGCTGATGTTTATGAGAGCGACATTGCGTAGTTTGATTTTGCTCGTTTCCACGGTGATTCCCTTAGTTTTTCTGGTGACGCCATGCGAACAGCGTGATGCCTAACAGCACCGTGGTCATCACAAGCGTTATAAGCAGATGAAACTGAACGTCGCGCTCCCCGGGCGCCCCACTCACGTGTAGTGCAATTTCTGCCAGATGAAAAGAGGGCAGGAGTTGAGCTATTGACTGCATGATGGATGGGAACACCGCGATGGGAATCCACAAGCCCCCTAGCACCGCGAGCCCCATAAACAGAAGGTTGGCAACAGCCACGGCCCCGCTTGCTCTCAACAAAAAGCCAATGGTCAACCCGATGAGGATGAAGGGAAGGGTTGCAACTATGTGCACACCCATTAGCGCTACCCATGTGGAGCGCGGTAGCGCAACGCCCGCGCCAAATCCTGCCACGGCGTGAACCAGAGCGACGGCCATAGAAGCGAATATGAGAGTTGTCATTACCTTTGCCAACACATAAGAGGCCGAAGGAGCCGGCGCTGCGCGCTTCAAATCGAGCCAGCCGTGCTCACGTTCGTTGGCCACCGCGATACCAAAGCCGAAGATCGAAGGGCCCATAGTTGCGAATATGCCGTAAGTGGCCAGTAGATAAGTGGCGTTTCGCGCGTCTCCGCTTGAAAGCACGACGCCAAATAGAGCGTAGAACGCAACTGGAAAAATTAGCGTCGGAATCAGAAACTCAGGAGCGCGTAAGGTTTTAAGGATTTCAGTGCCTGTTTCAATTAGCACTGCATTGCTTGTTTTGGCGAATTCAGTCATTGGTTAGTTGCTCGAAGATGTCTTCTAGCTTTGGGTTAGTAACCGTGAGTTCTTGCACCCCGCTGTCTCGTTGCAGCAGAACTCTCAGGGTTGTTGGTGCATGAGTCGTATGAATCTCTGTTATGCGATTAGAAAGTTTTGCTCCAATGCAAGCTGGAAACGTTTCGATGGTGGTTGTATTTAGCTGTGTCTTGCAGTGGATTAGTGCCCCCGCAACACTGTTTCGAAGTTCCTGGGGACCTGCGTCCGCGATAATTTTCCCGCCCGCCAGGATGACGATCCGATCTGCCAACGCGTCAGCTTCTTCGAGGTAGTGAGTAGACAAAATGATCGAGCGGCCGTCTTTTGCAAAGCTTCGCACAACCTTCCACAAGGCTTTTCGCGCCTCTATATCAAGACCTGTTGTTGGTTCGTCAAGGAATACCAAATCTGGATCACCGACAATTGCCAACGCAAACTGAATGCGGCGTTTTTGACCGCCGGACAACTTTCGGTAGCGTTTGTCTACAAAGTTCTCGATTTTAGCCAGCTCGACAACCGCTTCGATGGTCATTGGTGCGTGGTAGTAGCTGGCAAACAACTCAAGCAATTCGCGGCTGCTTAGCAAGTCGGGTAGCTCTGTGTCCTGCAGCATGACCCCAACGCTTTGCCTGCTTGCCCGATTGTTGGGTGGTGCTCCAAAAACGCTTATCGTGCCGCTGCTGGGTGCTTCTAGTCCCAGTGCACAGTTGATGAGCGTGGTTTTTCCTGCGCCGTTTTGTCCCAGAAGGGCCGTGACGCCAGGTAATATGTTCAGAGATACCTCTTGCAGCGCACCAAGGTCACCATAATTCTTGGTGAGTGCGGTTGTCTCTAGAACACGTTCTTGTGGAGCAGTAGCTAAATTTGGCATCGGCCTATCCTCAGTGTTGTACCAAGGATGGCTGGGCAGGATTAGTTACTCAATTGACGAATGTCATCGACTTGCAGCGGGGTTGAGTTAGTGGCGCGGAGCTTCCAATAGTTCGTACAGCACGTTGTCAGCGAAAGCTGGATCGTTTGTAAGTCCGAAGTGAGTGCTGGGTAAGAATGTCACGCCTGACCAGTCGATAGGTGATATCAGATAGGGTTTCCAGTCGCCGTCGATACGTCTGTCGTTGAGTGCACTGTAGCGCGGTACCGAACCGTCACCTGGCCCGTATTCCGAGATGGCTACCTCGCCAGTCTCCCGCTCGACCGTCACCTGTACCGGCGTACTGGTTGAATCGCCCGCTACCAGATAAAGGTTAAGACCCTCTGGAAGTTTCGAGGTTTTATCTAGCGCTTCGTGAAAACCCTTTGCTCGAGCAAGCTCTGCCGCCTGATATCTTTGAGCGACCTGTTGCCGCTCTTCCGCATCTTCGATGTCTGGTAGTGCATTCCGCAGAAATTCGCGATGAGCTTTGCTGTCAGCGGATAGCCCCCAGCCATACTTATTCCACAGCTCTGAGTCGTAAAGGTTGCCTACGGGTGTCGCGGCCTCGTCGTTATAAACGACGCGGTTTTGCCACGGTCTCGGCAACAGCTGATACACCGAAGGGAAGGTTGCCATAATGTAGGGTGGGTAGGCTGGCAAGATCGGTCGACCTCTTGTATAGCCAGACTGCAGCAGTTCAAAGCTCTCGCTGGCGCCGCCGTTTGGCGTGCCCACTAGAACCACTTTCTCGAGGTCTTTGGCTCCGGCCCAGGTTATCTCGGGTTCGGAGCCATCGGTTGGCAACGGTGCATCGCCGTAGCGCAGAAAATAGCGGGTAACGAGGCCACCCATAGAGTGCGCAACGATGTCGAATTTGAATTCTGCGTTGTCAATGCCGTAGCGCTTTTTGTACTCGGCTTGAATGTACTTTCGACGATCGTCAATGAAGCGTTTTAAACGAGCCGCGTTTTCGACATTGTCGCGTCGCCAGTCGTAGTCGAACTGGAAACAGGTGAAGTGATCTCCACCATAGTCGATACCGTTTAGGCCAAGGCTTTCGTCGCGATAGCCGCCGGCACCCAGGGTAGTAAGAATGCCCACATAGGCGCGCAGATCTATGGGGATGCCAAGCAAACGAATGCCCAACTTTTCGAGTACGCCGTTTGGGCGTACGCCGTCGTCTAGTTCTTCGAATGACTTTTTGTCGTCGATGGGTAGTGCGATTAGTTGAGCATCATCCGGCTTCCGTGGATTGGCGAACGAACCACGAAAGGCTCCCCAAACTGTCCGACCACTTTTCTCGTCAACGAGTTGCGAACCCAGAATGCCAGGTATGACAATGATGGGGTTTCGATCTGGCTCGTGGTATTGCGCGGCCTGATGGTAGATCGCGTTTACTTGGGCATGCGGCGGGGTGCTCTTGCAGGAGGCGACCAGCAGGCACAATGCAATGCAGACGACGGAACGGACGTATAGCTGAAAGCGCATAAGAATCTCCAGAGCTTGGGTTATTTTACTCTAAAAATGACTATCCTCGGACTCTATTTTGGCTAAGAGCAGATACCGCTTATGTCTATTTACCGTCTTCGGCTCTTGTTTATCACAACGCTTGTGTTCGCGCTGGTTAGCGGTTGTGATGATGCACCCGGGTCTTCCGCGCTCCCTGACACGGACCCAGTTGGCATGGTTAGGCTTGCGCTAAAGGATTCAGTTCGGCGAAATTGGAGCGATACTGATGCTCGCCCTCTTTCGACTTCAGTTTGGTATCCAGCAACTGCGGGCACAAGGATGGAAGAAATAGGTATTCCAACCTCGAAGCCTGTTTTCATCGGCGGTTACGCGGCTAGAGAGGCAGAACTCTCGGATGCTCAGGTCAGATATCCGCTGATTATGCTGTCGCACGGAACCGGGGGGTCGGCTATGCAAATGATGTGGCTTGGTCGTGAACTGGCGGCGCAAGGCTATATTGCGGTGGCGGTTGATCATCATGGCAATACCGCAGCCGAAGACGCATTTGATGCGCGAGGTTTCCGCATAGTGTGGGAACGTGCGCGAGACCTAACTGCTGTACTCAATCAACTGCTGGTTGATCCACAGTGGGGGGCCAGAATCGATGCCACACGCATAGGCGCGGCTGGCTTTTCATTGGGTGGCTACACCGTAACTGCTCTAGCGGGGGGGCAAATCGACTTTGATCAATTCGCAGCGTTCTGTGCCGGTGCTAATCGTGACGCCACCTGTGAGGAGCAAAGCGAAAACCCTGGGGCGGCCAAAGAGTTTGAATTGATGCTGCTCAATGATCCAGAACTGAGCGCCAAAATGGCTGAGCATGGTGAATCCTATATCGATAAACGGGTGCGCGCGGTTGTTGCGATAGCGCCAGCGATTGGACAGGCGTTTACCTCTAGTAGTCTGACCGGTATCAATACACCCTACCTGGCTATTGCAGGGACGGCGGATGCCGTTGCTCCAGCCGCAACCAATGCTGAATTCATAGCACAGCAGATACCGGGTGCCGAGTTACGCTTACTTGAGGGTGGAAACCACTACATGTTTTTGAATCAGTGTAACGCGCGCGGCAAGCGATATGTGCCAGTTTGCAAAGACCCTAAAGGCGTTTCTCGTGGCTCGATGCATCAAAATGCATTTGTTCTAATCGAGGAATTTTTAGCGTCAACGTTCTAGATAGCGACTGTTAAAATTTGACAATCTGCATCCGCCTTATGTCTATCGATTCGTGGGCTGCAACAAACCTCAAACGCAGCTCCTCAACGTTTTCGAAGCCTTTCCAGACTTCCGACTCTTCCAGACTGACGGCATAGGTATGCCAAATACCGTCGGGTCGGATAGCGAACCGCACTGAATTTTCCGCGTTAAAGTCCGCTCCTCCGGCCTTTGACCATGAAAAGAACACAAACGGATTGAGGGTGTTTAGGCTTCGAGCCTCTAGTAATAGGTGAGTGCCGCGCTTAACCGTTGAAGGCAGTTCGCGAAAGAAGATATTTTTACCACCGGTGCTCGTAGAGCGAATGGTTAGCGGGTTCTGAACCAATGCAGAAACGCTGTTTTCTGACATCCAGGGTGCTGTCACTGAGCCAAGAAAATCGACAATGATCTGTTCTTGTGTGAGTTCTTCCAGCGGTACCATGATCCCTGCGTGCTTATCCCAATATAGTTTTATGGGCGGTTGTTCGAAGAACAGCACCTTCTCTTGGGGCAGCCAGCTTCGAGGTTCGGTTGACACTTTGCCAAAGTCGATAGTCGCAACAGATAGCCTGATTGAGCCACAGGACGTCTGCCAAACAGCGGATTGTAGTCGTGACTCTCGTGCGCTATGTGCTGCCGCGCGCGCAGGTTTCGTGTTTTGCGGTGTAGAGTTTTCGCTAGAGGTAGTTTGATCCTGAGTGGTAGACAAGATGGTCAGACTACCCGAGTTACCGCCTACAATCGGTGTATTTAGACCTTTAATTTGGGGAACAAACGCAAGGTTTGAAGGCAAAGCGTCGCCCTCGATCGGATCTACAAACAGAACGAAGTTAACACTCTCACCGTCCGCTATGGTTACCGGTGATCCAGGTGGGCCGTGATGCCCGGTCTCGAACAGTTCGCGATATTCCAGGATGGCCTGAACCCCCGGTGGTCGATCCACGCGAACATCGATTGCAGGTATGCCGTCTGGGAGATCAGTGACTGCAAGCGTTCTGCTCTGTCCGCCGGGTGTTCTGCCTTCGACCGCATGGCTTAGCGCAGCCGTAAGGTGAGTCTTCAGAGGAACACCGTCTATGCCCTGGCCTGTTACTTCAAAACGCCTACGCTCTTGTGGGCAACTTTCGGGGATCAATTCCAGTTCGGCGGTCTGTGGTCCGACGCCAGATGGACTAAAGTCGACCGAAATGTTTCGGCTTTCTCCGGCGTTAAGTGGACTTGTGAAATCGCTATCAACTCGCAGATCGCCGTCAAATCCATAGCTATTGATTTGTAGCTGATTGTTTGTGTCGTTGGTAATTTGAACTACACGGCGTCTCTTGTTTGCCAGGTTCCCTTCAGTAAAAGGCTCAAAGAACAAACGATGAAACCCGTTTCTGTCGAAAAATGCACCTTTATAGGAATCTGGGACGTTTACGATCTCGACATTAGGATCGTTTCCGGTAGCTAGATTGGAAGCTAGTTTTAAACGCTCGCTCTGGTTAGCTGCTTCTCGCCATACACCGTTGTTTATGACGAGCACGCCGAGAAATAAAAAGAAGTAGATGATCCCCAAACCCGAACCTACTGATCTAATCCAGCGTTTCGTCTTTTGACTGTGTGCGAAGAACAGCCAAGATAGAAATATGGAGTACGCGACGCTTGGAAAATATAGATATCGCGAATTCTGCAGGTTTGCCTCGATACCGTACGCGATCACCTTCCAAAGAGGGATCAGTGCAACCAGAAAAGCGAGGACGATAAAGGCAAGCTGTGTAACGGCGCGAAGGCTGGTTGTTCTGAGCACAAGCATCGGCAAAATCACTGCGATGCTGGTGTAAAGAAAAAGGTGAGCGGCAGATTGTCCTTGGGCTATTGCTTGCTGGTTCAAAGGAGCCAAAAAGCCCTTTGCGTAGAGCTCTATGCCGTTGAGCAGTTGGATGCTTGCGAAGTCGATAGTTTGGTAATACGTCGGCGTAATACCTCCTAACACCAATAACCTAAATGTAAAGTAGGCAATAATCACCATAGCGTATGGCGCAAGTGCTCGGACTAGGAACAGGCCGTACTCAAAAATGGAATGGCCCGATCGTTCCTTTGCCGATGAAGCAAGAACAACGAGTGATACAGCAAAAGGCAAAGAGATGGCTTCTTCCTTAAAGCCCAGCGCTATGATGAAAAACATCAGGCCAAGAAATTGATATCGCCACAGACGGTTAGAGACGAATTGGAGAACACAACAGAGAGATAAAAGGTAGAACGCGAGGGCCCCGCTACCTGCGAGTGACACCAAATAGGTCACTGCCTCGGGGTGCAATGGGTTAGCGACAAAAAACGCCGCCGCAAAGAAGGGCACGAGCGCAGTTTTTGTTGGGATTAGGCGGGCAACGAGAAAGTAGATACATAGGCCGCAGATCAGCTGCGCGACTATGTTTAGCCCGCGCATGTAAAACGGGTCTATGCCGAAGACACTAATCACGGCCGCATGCGAAATTGAAACGAGCGGGCGGTAGCTCTCCAGGTGTTGTGGCGTAGAAAGATCGGCAAGTGCCCTTGGCCAGCTCAACACCCCATCAGCACCGATAATATTCTGCACGATGGACATGTCTTCGGCGTGAAAATAGCCTCCGACCACATTGACGTAGCCAACTAGCAAGATCAGGCCCAGGGCCAGAACTTCCCAGAGATTGGGTCGACTCAAGACTTCTCTACCGGCTTTTGCCATATCGATAGTGTCGCGAACGAAAACCAGCGGGCTGGCTTGGTGCGCCATAACCACTTTTCTAGTTTCACCAAAAAGCTGACAAGGCCGGGTGTTCCAATGTTCAGGCGTGGAAAGGCATCTGGATTGTAGTAGAGCACGTATGCGAGCAAGCCTGGGTAGAGCTGGTCGACTTGTTTAAGGTTGTTGTTTGAAAACAGCATCGCCAACTCGCTGACTTCAAATGCACGTTCGGTTTCTTCATCGAATAGCGAGTTGCGTGCGTAGATGCGTTCTCTCACCCACCGAAACACGGGATTGCCGCTTGTCGGCTCCAGGTTTATGAACAATCCATTCGGTGCGAGGCAACTTGCCAGGCGATTGACAACATTTGTTGCATGCGTCGGCACATGGTGTAACCCGCCGATTAGAATGATTACATCCCAGACATCGTCGCTTTCGAAGGTTGTCGCGTCTGCGCAAATAATACTTCGATCTGGATGATGTGCTTGAAGGTAGTCGGTAACGGTGGAGCTATAGTCGAATCCTGAATAGGCAATGTCAGCGCAAAGGTATTTAAACACTATATCGTGCCCCTCAGCGTAACCGCACATTGCCTCTAGAACTCTTAAAGGTCGAACTTCCGGTGCTGGCGCTGCCGCAAGGGTAGATGCCCAAATATGGTCTTTCAGACGCCGGTGATTTGGGTGAGAGCGAGCCTGTCGGTAGCGCTCCGCGATCGTGTTGAAGTGCTCGCGTTGACGCTCGACTTCGTTCAACGATTGCTGCTCAGTATCCAGCTGCCGACTATGATGAATGCTATTCCGACGAATTTTGTTGTCGTGAATGCTTCGCCCAGTTGGCGGCCGAAAAACTGGCTGGCTATCATTAGTGCACCCGCTGCAATGGGAAACGCGATACTCAAGTCGTAGCGCTTGAGGGTCCAAAGCCAGATCGCAAATCCCACTCCGTAGGCTAAAACGCCCGCAACTAGAGTTATACCGGGTACCAGGTTTGATGCCTTCAGCATGTACAGACCGTAGCCGCTGGTGAGCGCGTAGATCAGTACCACTAGATAGAAGATAGCCATCTCGGCCATAGTTAGGCGGACTCAGTAGTTGAAGCGACTATATAGCGAGGGCGACCCTGAAGAGACTCGTGAATTCTAGCAAGGTAAAGGCCGACAATGCCCAGCAGTACAAATAGTATACCGAACAGAAACGAAACAACCCCAACGGTTGAGGCCCAGCCCGGTACGGTTACACCGCGAGCAACGAGTACCAAAACGTACACCAGTTCTACGAATGCGGCGAAGCTTGTTAGAAACCCCAGTCCGATGCCGATGCGCAACGGCACTGTGGAAAAGGCCACAACGGCGTCGGTTGCGAATTTTGTCATTCCGAGCCAATTGTATTTGGTACGCCCTGCCCTGCGCGGACCGCATTCGTAACTTACGACAGTGCTAGCCACCCCGGTCCAAACGAATGCGCCGCGAAAAAAGATCCGGACATCGTTGAACTCCATTACCGAGTCTAATACTGATCGATCAACGAGACGAAAATCTGAGGTGCCTTTACGCAAATCTACATCGGCCAGCGCGGAGAAAACTCGATAAAAGGCGGAAGAGGTCCATCGTTTAGGCCACGGGATAGTTAGATCATCGATGCGTTCGGTGGTCACCAATTTGAAGCCATCCCGCCATTTTTCTAGTAAGTCCGCAATGGTTTCAGGGGGATGTTGGAGATCGCCGTCCATGGTGATTAGAACATCGCCTTGTGCAGCCTCAAAACCGGCGTACAGAGCATTCTGATGGCCAAAATTTCGCGAGAATCTAATACCGCGGACTTCTTTGTCGTGTTCCGCTGCCGCAGATACTTCTCTCCAGGTTGTATCTGTACTCCCATCATCGATGAACAATATCTCGGTATTGGAAACAAGCTCGCCTTCGGCGCGGAGAACGGCAAGCACCCGCTGCACGGTTTCTTGTACGTTCTCGGTTTCGTTGAGAACTGGAATTATAACGGAAACGACTGGGGCGCGATTCGGCACTGTACTTCAGCTAGTTCTGGTAAGACAAAGAATTATGCTCTCAAATCAAGCCCTACGGTACTGGTTCTCCAGCGTGGCCGTTTGAGTCTATAGTGGACTTTTTGGGAAACCTAAGGGAGACATGCGCAGCGGTCTAACAACGCTTTACTTACTGCTACTGCTTAGTGCCTGCGCCCCCCAGTACTCAAGCGAGCTATCACCTGAGCTGCAGAACGTCACCGAGAGTGGCTTTATAGAGCACAACGACGCACGGCTTTACTTTACGCAAAGGGGCGACCCACAAAAACCGCTGGTCGTGTTTATTCATGGCACTCCGGGCAGTTGGCGGGGGTTTCAGGGTTATCTCGAAAACCCGCGACTGGCAGAACGGATGCACATGATCGCCGTTGATCGACTTGGATTCGGCCGTTCTTCAGAGGCCGGTGCTCGGCCCAGCTTTACAGAGCAGGCTGCGGCAATCGCGCGAGTATTTCAGCTCAATCGCTCGGGTCACAAGGTGGTGGTTGTTGGTCATTCTCTGGGAGGCTCTATTGGTTATCGTTTGGCTATTGATGAGCCCGATTCGGTGGGCGCACTGATTGCTGTCTCATCCGCAATCGACCCTGCCATTAGTGACCCGCGCTGGTACAACAAGTTGGCGCGTCTCAGGCTGTCGAAATGGCTTATATCATCCGATCTCACGACCTCTAACCAGGAGATGCTTCAGTTGAAGCCCGAGCTTGAGGCCCTTCGACCGCACCTTGCAGAATTTTCGGTGCCCGTCACCATTTTGCAAGGCGGAGAAGATTGGCTGGTGCTGAAATCTCACGCAGCCTTTGCACAACAGTCTATGAAGAGTCAGCAGGTACGTGTGGTCGATTTCCCCGAGCGAGGTCACTTTGTTGTTTGGGAAGAACTCGAAGCCGTAGTAGACGAGATACTGCTGGCAGTCGACGCATTGGAAACCTCTGTAGCACAGCAATCAAGACAACCGGGTGCTGTTCAAAGCGACCACGAGGCGCGCTAGTTTGACCTGGTTCACATCAGGAATGTCGACTGGTTCCAGAACCGTCACGTAGATTTCACGGTGCCAGAACCCTTCTGTGTTGCCATTTCACGCTATGTAACACCGCTATTTCAGTATGCGATCCAGTTCGGCGCGCCCAAATCGGTCTCCAAGTAGCATTCCTATCTGTAAATGCACGTGATTGAGAGTATCCAGTTGACTGAAGGCAGAGGAACAGCGGGGCAGAGTGCTGAGCACGAAGCAGTCCCCAAAACAGAAAATTCTGTACTGACAATCTGCTCAGACGTTGATGCTGGTCTGGAGCTTAGTCGCAAGTTGCAGGGCGTGAACCCGGGCTGGGATGTAGAGTCGGTAAACAACGATGACGACGCAGTTAGCTTGTTTGCAAAGGGCAATTACCACTGCGTGATTCTGGCCGCCGCCTACAATCAACCTGCAAATCTTGAGTTGATTCGCAGGCTGCACGAGGCCTCCTCGCAGGGCGCTATTCCAGTGATTGTGATTTGTGATACGAAAAATGATGGGTGTCGGATTTCGGCGCTGCGAGCAGGAGCGGTTTCTGTAATTACCTGGGCGTCATTGAGTTCAGAGTACTTAGGTTCAACGCTTGATCTCGCAACTCGAAACTGGCGTCTTATGCGAGTGGTTGATCTTCAGAATCAGCAAATGTTGGAAGAACTAGCCAATCGCAATAACCAGAGAAAGTACACGGAGATGTTTGCTCATGAGCTGCTCACGCCGCTCGCCTCTGTGCAGGAATTTGTTTCGTTGGTGTTTGATGGAGTGGCTGGCCCAGTTAACGCTGAACAAGCCGGTCACCTGGCTTACGCTCGAGGCGGCTGCGCCACAATCAAAAATTCGATTGATGCGCTGGTTGCTGCCGCCGAAACCTCCAGTGCTGCTGTGCCGGTGGGCGGTGAAAACGCTCCCGATCTGGCGTCGTTGGCAGCGATTTCGAGTGGCTCGACAGCTAAGCATCAGCAATAAGGCTGAACTTGACGAATATTGAATTGAATAGAAAGACCGTAGAAAGAAACTTGGAAAAAGGATAGTTCGATGAAAAAGGTACTAGTAGTTGAAGACGACCTGGATATTGCTAAAGCGTTGCAGTTGCGACTTTCGGTAAACGGATACGACGTACATCTTGCCCATGATGCGGCGACTGCCGGCATGGTGGCGCGAAAGTGCCAGCCAGATGTCGCGCTGTTGGACATTAGCATGCCAGGTGGCGACGGCTTTCTTGTCGCTGAGCGTTTGCAAAAAATATGTGGCAGCGTGCCGCTTATTTTCCTGACTGCAAACTCTCGTGCAGATCTGCGCAGCCGCGCGATGGACATTGGAGCTAAGGGCTACTTCGAAAAGCCCTTTTCTTCAGACGAGCTGATGGACGCCCTCGCTACCATATAAGCCAACGGGAGAAGAGTTTGGGAAGTTGGTTTTAGGGAAGGAACAGTTTGGGATGAAGGAATCAGGGATGAGGGATGAGTTTGGGAAAAACTGGGGAAGATTAGAAATGGTTAACTCAAAGGTTAATACTGATGGATTGAGCGTGCTGGTTGCTGATGACGACTGGCCGATCCTGCGCGCACTCAACGCGCGGCTTACGCACGCGGGGTTTCGTGTATCCACAGTGTCCGACGGTTTAAACGCCGTTGTTAGCGCGATGGATACGCAACCGGACATTGCGGTACTAGATATCAACATGCCGGGTCTGGATGGTTTTAGTGTCGCTGAACGAATTGTCGAAGACAATCCGGAATGTCAGATACTCTTTTTGTCGGCAAACAAGTCGCAAGAAGTTCGGCATAAAGCTAGTTCAGTTGGCTTATTCGTAGAAAAGCCATTTGATTCTAAAGATCTCACTGAGAAAATACTCGAAGCTGCTCTGTCGCCGAATACTGGTCAAGGGGTTTCAAGTGAGGCCTAGCGCTGAAACGCGGCAAGAGCTTGATCTTCAGACGGTTCACAATGCGCTACGTGATTCGAGCATACTCATCGTTGATGATGAGCTTGCCGACCGCAAAGTACTCGCGGCAAAACTAAAGTCTACTGATGAAACGCGCAGAATAGTAAGCGTTGATTCGGAGTGTGGTGCTCGTAAGGCGCTAGCTAGTCAATCGTTCGACTGCGTCTTGCTCGACTATCATTTAGGTGCCAAGAGTTCAGAAGCGCTTCTTGCCTACATTTGCGAGAACTATCCATTTCTCCCTGTGGTATCGCTATCTGGAGCGGGTGATGAGACTAAGGCCGTCTCGGCACTCAAGCTAGGAGCGGCAGACTATTTGCCGAAAGGTAACGCGTCTGAACACGCTCTTGATCGGGCGGTTTCCAATGCAATGACCAAATTTCGTTTGGCCAGTTCGCTGGAGAAGGAACGACAGGAGCTGATAGCGGTAAACAAAGTACTGCTTCGTCAACAGCGAGAGATCCAATCGTTTTACCACACAGTATCGCACGAGCTGAAAACTCCCATTACTGCTATTAGAGAATTTAGTTCTTTACTGCGTGACGGAATCCTTGGCGACATCAATGATTCGCAGGTTGATGCCTTAGAGACCTCGATAGGCTGTTGCGATCGTTTGAATCGCCTTGTGAATGATCTTTTTGACACGGCCAGGCTCGAAACCGGCAAACTGCAGCTTAATCTGGAGACTATTGATCTTGCGCGGGTTATCTCCCAGGAAGCCACGATTATGTCGCCGCTGGCGCAGCACAAATCCATCACGCTTTCGCTTGCCGATTGCGACAATCGTATTGACCTAATTGCAGATCCTGTCCGAATTGGTCAAGTGCTGGCTAACCTTATTAACAATGCGATTAAGTACACGCCGTCTGGCGGCAATATCGAGGTGCGCGCCAGAGTAACCGGCGATAACGTGTGTGTTGATGTGGAAGACAACGGTTATGGCGTATCAGAAGAGAACGCGGAGTTGATCTTCGAGCGCATGTATCAGTGTGGGACAGAACCTACCGGTGAGCCATCATCGCAAGGTGGCATGGGTATCGGTCTTTTTCTGTGTCAGCAGATTATTAAGCTGCACGGTGGCCAGCTATCATTGCGCAGTGAGCGCGGTTTGGGCAGCGTATTCTCGTTTACGCTTCCGCTCGCAGCTTAGAGCCTGACCTCTTACAAACTATAGAAACACGCTCGCCTGCATTCTCGAGCAAGCAGCCGGCTCGTTGGCACCAGATAGCGGCGCGGGTTAATCCTAGTCCAAGCCTTTCTTTGCTGAGTGGGCCATCCAGTCGTACAAATGGTCTTAAGGCATCCAGCCATTCTAGCATCAAGCTGCCCTTTTCGCCCTCCAGCCGAATCAGCTCGAGTGTTTCTAGTGTGTCTTCGGGTAAATCGCTGTGAGTAGCCTCAACCAGACGCGTCAATTCGGTCACGTGGCGTAATGGGGCGCCCAGATCGTGGGCGATACCATATATTGCAGCCTTTGTGATTGGATAGGATTGCGTTGTCAAATTAACCTGCCTGTAGGGAAGCGTATGCCTGGTGGTACAGCGGTAAAAATTTCCTGCGCTAGCTGCTTGGGTTCCCGAGTGAGTATAACCACCGGCTTGATTCGGCTGTTTGTTCTTAAACGGGATTCGAATTTGGCGACAATAAATGTAACTAAGTTGCGCTAGTTTGGGAGGATTCTCACCGTTTGTGCGCAATTTGGCTGTTTGTCCGCTAACTGTGAAGTTGGACGTGGGGCGGATGGGCGAGATCTGGGATACCTAATTCTTCTACAGTTACCATGTACTGCCGCCTCTAGCGTTGTTTGGTAGCAGGTTCTCAGATCAGAATACCCAGTAAATAGGCTGATATATCGCATTTAGGCTTGCCTTGAGATCGCGGCCTAGTGGCCAATTTTCTGGCATCAATATTGATCTGTAGCACCTTATTCGGGGCACTAAGTCACAGTCGGGCAAACTGTGCGGAATTCCCAGCGACCTCAAAATCGATGTCATAACCTTCTCGTTGCTATCCAAGAGGACTCAAGGGGTTATAAATGTCTGGAGAGAACCATTCAGCCTTAACGGCACTACCTGCGGAACAGGTCGAAGGTACGACTGAGGCCGCCCCTCTTTTGTCCGATCGAAGTGAGGTCACACCGCAGGACACTACCCGAGTGTTGGTCGTTAACGCACGCCAAGACGAGCTCGACGGGCTGCTGCGTTCGCTGGCCGTCCATGAGCCTGACTGGGAGCTAATAGACGCTACCTCCAGAAAAGAAGCTCTCCGGGCTGTAACCCAGCTCGATCTAGATTGCGTGGTACTGAATATTGAGTCACTGGATGTACAAGGTTTTGGCTTTATTTCAGCGCTTCGCAGCAGCACAGACGGGACGCTCATTCCTACTGTGGTCGTCAGTAACGAAGACAGTGCGGGCCTGGCCATAGACGCTATCCATCAGGGCGCGAGCGACTTTTTAGTGTCAGATACGCTGCGGGGAGATCGACTCGTGCGATCCGTTATCCACGCCATTGATCGGTACAGACTGACCCACGCCGCTGAAGTGCGACATCTCGAAAACCTACAGCGTTGTTTTGACCTCGAGAAGCGTAACGAGCTCAACCGCAAACAGAATTTGGATATCGCTCAGGAACTGATTACGCCGCTGGCGTCGGTGAACGAGTTTGTATCATTGGTTATGGATGGTGTTGCCGGGCCGGTATCTGATGAGCAAGCCAACTTTCTGGCTCAGGCTCGGGGCGGGTGCGAACGGATACGTAGCCGCGTTCAGAGCCTCGTTAACACAACGAATCTGGATGAACTGATGGATTCTGATCCTAGCAGTCAGAACCTGGAAATGCTGGTCAACGAGGTGTTGGAAACGAACAGCGCGGACGCTGCTCAACGGGGCGTGAATCTTAGCTGTCTGGCGGGCAAAGAGCTGCCCCAGGCGATGGTAGATGCGACCGATTTCAAGCGTGTTGTGGCTGAGCTGGTGGTTGACGCGCTTAGAGCCTCACCGCGTGAAGGCACAGTATTTGTTTTGCTTGAATCGCTTGGAAGTGACCAGCCGCTTAACGTGTCTGTTGTGCTGTCGAGAAATTCAGCCGTGCCTAAGAGATTAGGCGACGGCCATACAAAGCTTGCGCCGTCGAAGGTGCAGGTTGTTGGTAACGGCGACTTTATCATCGAGTCATCGCTGCAAGGCGGACTCGGTGGTTCTTTCGAAGTGCCAGTTTACAAGCTGGCTGCTTGAGGACTACTCCCTCCAGATAGCCAGAACCAGCCTGGATGGCTGGTGGTAGGAACCAACCATGACGGTTGGCAGGCAGGACCCCAGCCAAGACGGTTGGGAATAAGTAGCAGCCAGGACGGCTGGGAAGCGGTAGCAGCCAGGATAGCTGGGAAGCGGTTACAGCCAGGATGGCTGGGAATCGGTAACGGCCAGGACGGCTGACAGGTACGAGCCAGCCACGACGGTTGGAAACTAGAATCAGCCATGATGGCTGGCTGTGACAACCAGCCATGACGGCTGCCGGCGTCAAGCCGAATTGCATATTTGATTGAAGGACGAACACCATGGCTGCGAAATCAAAGCCAAACACGCAAAAACGAGCGCTTCTTGTCGATGATGATATCCCCATCCTGCGCGCGTTGGATGCGCGGCTGACGCACTCAGGCTATGCAGTGGATGCAATGCGGGATGCCTCTTCCGCTCTATCACACGCTGCGCAATATCCACCAGATGTTGCTCTGTTGGACATCAACATGCCTGGGCTGGACGGTTTTCAGATGGCCGAGCGCATGCGCGTTCAGCACCCTGACTGCAGTTTGTTTTTTATAACCGCAGGTGCCGATGATGATGTACGTGCCCGGGCGGCGGCTCTTGGTGGCGTGCTGCATGAGAAACCCTTCAACTCTGAAGACCTGCTGGGGGACTTGCAGGCTGCCCTCGCATAGCTGCGCGAAGCTAGATACTGCCGCCGGTTTACTCAAGCTTAGGAGGCGCGGCTGCCCAAATTTTGTCGGCATGCGCCCTTGCCGTGAAGTCGAAGTCGTTGAAACACAGGGTTTCATAGCGCGCGTTGTACTGAAGAAGAGCTGTTAACAGATAACCTTCATTGTAGGTGTGACCCCGCTTTTTCCAGATCGCAGGGTAATTTTAAGACCAAAAAGCACCGTGAATATGCACGATGACCCCCCATCCTATTATCTTCATTGAGAATGAGTGACTTAGCGATCTCGCGGTGATGTGAAAATGCGAATTGTAAGTACCCTTAGTGTTTAGCCGTGTTTCAATCCCTATCAAAAAGACGTCAAAGAAACGTTGTCTCGTTGAATCGTTTGCGCCAAAAACGCCCCGTTTTTTTCCCTGGCCTGTCAGTTTCGTGGCGCCAAAATAGAATAAGCAATCAAAAGGCTGGCTAAAACGGTATCCATGAGTCGGATCACGGTTAGCAGATAAGGCATTCATATACTGCTCTGATCAATATTGGAGAGCAGTATGTCCAGCCGGAAAAAGACCAACGCAGTAAACATCTCGAAGCTAGCTCCGCTGTCAGCAGCGATTCGCGAAACTATGCCGAGAAAACCCTTGATGCTGCATGCGCTTGAACAACGCTATCTTTTTGATGCGGCGGCAGCTACTACTCTTGGCGAAGCGATGTCTGAACGGGTAGCAATGGAGCAGACTGATCAGGCCGTTGCTGCGTTGACTATTCCGCAAACAGAGACTAGAGCGGCGAGCACAGACGCGAGCCTTGCGTTGCCGGTTTCGTTCGATGCTCCCAGTGAAGAAAATGAGATAGTGTTTTTGGATCGCAGGGTTGCTGATCTTGATTCTCTGCTCGCGGATGTAGCCCCTTCCTCTGAGCTCCACCTTATTGATACCAATCGTGACGGCCTTGACCAGATTCAGGAAGTGCTCGCCGAGCGCCCCGATGTTGATCGATTACAGATACTGGCTCCGGGTACAGCCGGTGAAATCCAGTTGGGCACGGCAACGCTTGATGCTGAAAATATTCTAACCGAGCACGCAGAACCGCTTGCGCAAATTGGCCGGCAGCTAACCGGTCTGGCCGAAGTGCAGATTCTGGGGCCTGAATTGGCTGATGGCGTAGAGGGAGAGGCCACACGGACTGCCCTCGCCGAAGCGACTGGTGCTGCCGTGTTGTCAGCTGAGCGGGTGATAGTAGAAGACGTTATTACTGAGGCTCCGCTTGTTGGCGTACCCGTTAGGGAAGTTACTCCAATTGAAGAACGCAGTCCGGTTGAAGAGCGTACTGAAGCCCGGTTTGTTATTGGCTCCCGTGAAAGCGTGGCCATTTTCGGGGCTGATCCGGCGATACGCAATGAAGTGAGTTTGGTTCGCCAGGTGAGTATTCAGCTTGCTAACGCTGAAGCAGGCGATGCCCTTTCTATCGCGGAAGCTGATCTCCCAGAGAACATCCGAATTCAGCCGAGCAAGTCGGTATCTGCGACTTCGTTTGTATTGGAGTCGACAACGGGGGAGGCACTGGCTGCCGCCCAGTTCGATCAGGTGCTGCAGAAGGTGCGCTTTGCAACCGCAAGTGAAGTAGGTTCGATAAGAAATATTAGCTATTCGGTGACTAATGAGCTCGGCGCGGTTGCACTTTCAGCGTCGACCAGCCTGACGGTCGGCAGGAGCTTAACTGCAGTGACCGATACCGATGCTGACGGCATTGCTGACGATATTGATATCGATGATGACAACGATGGCATCGTAGACACCGAGGAAGGCTTTGGTACCAGCGAAACTGAGTTTTCGCACCCGACTTTTCAGGAATTTCGTACCGATGGCATCATTGGCTACGCCGCTGAGGCCCGTAGTGGCGAGGTGGTTGTAGACGACGGTGCTGAAGAAAACAGCTCGGGAACCGATGTGGCCCTGGTGGTCGGTGACGTGGTCGTCTACAGCATGAATGATGGCGCCGACTTTGTTGCGATACGCGTGGTTGGTGTTTCCGAAGGCGGAACATTTAACTCAGAGCTAAAGGGTGAAGGCTCGTCCCCAAAGATCGAGTTTCGGGCAGTTGGCGACTACCAATCTGGTGAAGAGCGGTTGAGTCTGGAAATTCAGTTTTTCAGCGCAGACGATCCTGCCTTTGTTGAAATGGATCTCGGCGAGATCGCGCTGTTGATTAGAGAGGGAGGTGGGACGGCCCTTGAGGCAACCACCAGTGTCTCAATAGGCGACATAGATGATGAAACCGACAGACGAATCGAAGGGGTAGGAGCAAGCCTCGAGAACTTAACCTCATACACGGTTGAAGAAAGCGGTTCCTTAACTCCCGAGATTGAAGACAACTTTGTTCGTTTTCGGGGTACCGTAATAGACCCTGACGACCGCGTTCAACTGAACTTCCTGAACGCTGACTTGCTGCAACTGGAACTATTGAACGATGCTGATAGCAATGCGGGCTTTTCGCTCAGCTTCAGACAGGCGAGTTTCGATACTGCGCAGACCACCGCGCACTCGGGTATCGACTTTGATAACGACGGTATTCAGGATCATCTAGATCTCGATAGCGACAACGACGGAATCCCGGATAACATTGAAGCGCAATCGACGGCCGACTTTGTGCCGCCCAGTGGATTAGGTGGAACAGAAGGTTTTGTTGATACTAATCGAGATGGGCTTGATGACCGTTACGACAGCGGTATTGAGGTACTCGGGGCAGTAGAGGGTCATATCGGCGATGGACTCGCGCCAGTAAACAGCGATGCTGGAGCAGGCGGGTCGTCAGACTCAACACCTGACTATCTAGACAGCGACAGCGATGGCGATGGTATTAGCGACGCAGCCGAGGCTGGTCACGGGCAACCACTGATCGAACCGGATACGGTGTCGGATGCGTCTAGCGATGCGGACGGTGACGGTCTGTTTGATGTGTTCGAAGAGGCTATCGATGGTGCGGTTGATGACG
>CAZFIA010000017.1:15225-41207 GCA_964519335.1 uncultured Pseudomonadales bacterium | reverse complement strand
CCTTCGCCACACTTGCCTTCGCCGTCAGCTTTTGCGTGTCCGTCTTCGCCACACTTGCCTTCGCCGCACTTGCCTTCGCCACATTTGCCTTCGGCTTCAGCCTTGGCAGTGGCTTCATAACCGTCATCCAGTTCCGTGAGCGCCTCGCCATCGGCGTGCTGATCCGCTGCAGCCATGCCGGACAGGCCCGCGGCGAGGAGAGATACGCCAGCGAGGGTTGCGGCTTTGTGCAGGTTTAACGGAGTCTTCATTTGAAATACCTTCGAGATAGTTAAGTCGTTCGGTTGTCTATTTGGGACAAGGGTTTTGCCTTGCTCTGTTGTATGACGCTTAAAGTTGCCAGTTGTTACCGTCGAAACTAAAAAAACTTCAATTTTTTTTGTCGGACGATAGCATTTGACTGAGAAATGACCGCTGCGCTTCTTTAACTCGCCGCGTACTGACCCGCCGCGTATCAGCCGGCGGGCTGATCGCCAGCAAGCGCGGGGTGCAGATTCCACTGATCGCGATGGCGATCCAGCTCCTCCTCGAACATTAAGAGTGCGGGGTCTTTTACCCGATCGACGTACAGGCGGCCGTCGAGGTGGTCGAACTCGTGCTGAAACACCGTGGCGTGGAAGCCGCTCAGCTGCAGCCGTTTTGATTGGCCATCGACCATGGTGTAGTGCACCGCGATGTTTTGCGGTCGTTCGACGTAGCCGCGTAAACCGGGCACTGATAGACATCCCTCCCAAAATCCAGCGAGGGGTTGTTGCTCGAGTACCTCGATGGTTGGATTGATGAATGCGGTGAGTGGGATTTCCTCAATGTCGCCGTAGCGCGTGGGTGTTGGACCAATCTCGATAATGGCGACCCGCCAGGGCTCATTGATTTGCGGCGCCGCAAGACCGACACCTCCGTAGTCTTTAAGCGTGTCCTGCATGTCCACCAAAAGACGTTTAAACCATTCGCTTTCTAGCTCGGCAAGTGGCATTGGCTTAGCCGCGATGCGCAAGTTTGGATGACCCATGCGAAGTATGCGTCGAACGGCCATAGTGTTACTTCCCTACAAGTTGTTTATGTTGGTGCCGAATAGCAGCGAATGTGCGCGCGTGTTAAATGCTTGTGCCCGCTGTTCGGTAATTACAGCATCCAGAGAAATATCCCATTCATCGCGGGGCAGAGGTTGATCCGACTCTTGCAAAGAATGAGCGAGTCCTACCCTCAGAGTTTTCGAGTGTCTGCGGTGACTGGTATAGCGATCATAGTAGCCACCGCCCATCCCCAGCCGGGTGCCCAGTTTGTCGTAGGCAACCAGCGGTAAGAAGATCAGGTCAGCGTTAAATGGGGGATGAGTTGATAGATGTTTTACAGCTGGCTCCAGTAGATCGTAACCGCCGCGCACAAGACTCATGCGCGCCGTGAAAGGCGCAAATTGCATCTGTAGCATGCGTGCTTTTGTCGAATAGTCTCTATGACGCAGATAGGGCAGTGCGGTATGTTTGGAATATTCCCAGAGCTTGCTGATGATTGCGTGGGTGTTGATCTCGCCGTCCGCGGCGCAATAGAGCGCAAAGTTCTGATAACGCATAACCAACAGAGTGCGCAGCAGATTGCGCTGCAAAGCGTGTGCGTTGTGGGCTTGCTGATCGTGGGTGAGTTTGCGTCTTTGCCTCCGAAAATGCCGCCGCAGGTCAGCCTTTCTCAAAAAAGAGCTTGATTCAGCGGTCAACAAAGAGGTCGAGTCAGACATCGCTTAGATATCCTGCTCTCATCAGGCCCTCGTGCAGTAACTCGTGCAATTAGAAAGAGGGCACGCATTTAGAATAAGGTGTTCCCGGATGTGCCGCTGCTTGGCTGGCCCTGAACCGTATTGGTTCAAGGCGGGGGCCCGAGTTGTACCACAGGCGTCCCAATCAACGTGAAGAGATGGACAGACATATCACCGAGGTGATGTCCTGCCGGGCTTTTCTCGTTTGGGCTGGCACATAGGCCACAACAACGAAACCCCCTAGGGTTTTTATAACGGCTCAAGGACGACACCAACTGGCGAGCACCCCAGGAACAACCGAAGTATATCCCACTTTTATCGCTGTACAGTGAAACCCGTTTTAGTCTGACGAAAAAAACAACTTGATATTTGCGTGCGAGTTCACAGCTTTATGGGCGCTTCAGAGACTCAGTTGCTTGTGTGCTGCCAGAGTCTTGCTGATACGGTCGACTAGCTCAGAGGCGCGAGAGTCTATGATTTTGCTGTTTTCTCCTGAATCACCTTGCAGCCGTACTAGCTCATGGCTCAGGTTCAGGCCTGCCATCACCGCAATGCGATCAGCGCCAAAGACCTTGCCTGAATTGCGGATATCGTTCATGCGCTCGTCGAGTATGCGCGCGGACTTGGTGAGCTCATCTACCTCGTCAGCGGGTGAGCTGACCTGAAATTCCTTATCGAGAATTCGCACGCTAACGGTGGTGAGATCTTGGTCTTTTTTCATAGTTCGCAGATAGTTTGTTTTTTGGCCGGTGGGTTGTTAATGATTGCAGATAAAGAGATGGCAGATAAACAGGTGTCTAGTCTTGCTCGAGCGATTTGAGTCGTGTGATCATGGACTCGACTCGCGATTTCGCGAGTTCATTCTTTTCGATGAGCTTTGCTCGTTCGTTGGTCCAGGTTTGTTGTTGGGCCCGCAGGGCCTTGTTCTCTTTACCCAGGGTATCGCAGAGATCGATTAGCTCATCGACCTTTTGTTCCAGAGCGCTGAATTCGACGGCAGCCATAGCAATGTTTTGGTGACAATAGTAGGAAGGCAAGTTTCACTCGAATTGGTGGGCTTGTGAAGTGATTTGATAGAATGCGGCCCTCTAATCGCCCTGACTTGCCTGTAAATCGCGCTAATTACCAGTCCTCGACCCTAAGAGACCCTAGGAAAGCCGAAGGGACCGGAAGAGACGCAACCACGAGGTTTTCTGATGTCGCTCGAATATCATGGTTCTATACCCGATGTTTACGAGCTTTCGCTGCTGGCGGAACGCGCCGCGGCTGCCGTTTCGCCGGGCGAGCTGCATGGCGCGCTATGCGGTGTATTTGCCGGTGGCGGCAATCAGATGGACCTCATTGAGCTGGTGGGTGAGGATGCACTGACCGATCAGGAAAGCGTTGGGGCGTTTTGGCATGCCTGCCTTACTGTGGCGTTTAGCCACGATCTGGACTTTGCGCCGGTGCTTGATGCCGATGAGGACGACCCGGTAGCGCAGCGGGTCGACGCGCTGGCGCAGTGGAGCGCTACTTTTCTGGCGGGTTACACCCGCCTGGTCGATACCGCAGAGATGACGGGTGAAGCTAAAGAAATTGTTCGGGACCTGACGGCTGTTGCACAGGCAGATACGGATATGGATGAATCGGAAGCCAACGAAGCCGACTTTGTTGAGCTCTTTGAATTTGTGCGGGTAGCGGGGCTACTGCTGTTCGCCAACGTAATAGACGTGGATACCGATGCCGAAGAAACCGTCCACTAGGACCAAAACCAAGCCCTCAGCCAAAGCGCAGCTCAAAGCGAAAGCCAAGCTGAAAGCAAAAGCCAAAGAAAAACCGAAAGCCAGGCCCAAAGCGAAAAAAAGGCCCAAGGCGAAGCTCACAGCGAAGGCGAAAACAAAGGCGAAAGCCAAGCCCAAAGCTAAAGCAAAAGCGAAAACGAGGGCAGCAAAGAAGCCGAAAGCTAAAGCCCCAGCGAAAACCAGTACCAAAGCGAAGAGACAGGCGCAGCGAAAAGCTCGGGTCGCGAATCCTTCCAGGTCTCGGACAGCGACCCGGGCATCAACGGCTGAGGCAAATCGCGATCAACCACCACTATTAGACGGCTCCGGCCCACAGATTGCGCGGCTTGAATATGAGCGAAGACGTTTGCGCCTCATGGCCATGATGGAGCCAGGCAGTATTGCGTTGATTCCTGCGGCGCGAGTCGCCAAGCGCACCCGGGTTACAGAGTTTCCATTTCGACAGGACAGTGACTTCTACTACCTAACGGGCTTTGAAGAACCCGGTGGCGTGCTGGTGCTAGCACCTGATCGCAAACAAGGTGAGGTGATTTTGTTTTGTGAGGAACGCGATGCGCTAAAAGAGCGCTGGCACGGCGAAATTCTGGGTCCCGAACGGGCGACGGAGTCACTGGGGCTGGACGATGCGTTTCCCATAGAGGACATACCGGATATCTTGCCGGGCTTGCTCGAAGGCCGTATGCGAATCTACATAACCCTTGGCGAGCATGCGGCATTTGACGCTCAGTTGATGGGTTGGGTGCGGCGAATGCGTACACGCGAATCTGGAGCGACTGCGCCTCCTGGTGAGTTTGTTGCGCTTAAGCACTTGCTGCACGAAATGCGGCTGTATAAGTCGGCTAACGAAGTGCGAGTTATGGAACGGGCGGCAGACATTAGTGCGGCAGCCCACATCAGAGCCATGCGGGCGTGTCGGCCTGGCCTCTCGGAGGGCCAGATAGAAGCTGAGCTGGTCTACGAATTTATGCGCCAGGGTGCTCGTTTTCAGGCCTACCCCAGCATCGTGGGCGCAGGTGCGAATGCCTGCGTTATGCACTATTCAGCGAATAACGGGTTCCTCAAGCGCGGAGAACTGGTGTTGATTGATGCGGGTGCGGAGTACGAGAATTACGCGTCAGACATCACCCGTACCTTTCCGGTGAACGGCAAGTTCAGCTCCGATCAGCAAGCGCTCTACGAGGTGGTACTAAATGCCCAACTGGCAGCCATTGCGGAAACCTTCACCGGAAATCATTTTGATCAACCGCATCAGGCGGCGCTGGCAACACTGGTGCAAGGCCTCATCGACTTGGGCTTGCTTCAGGGTTCTGTAGACGAGGTGATCGAAAACGAAAGCTATCGCGCTATCTGTCCTTCCAAAACGTCTCATTGGCTTGGAATAGATGTGCATGATGCAGGCGACTATCGGGTGGGTGGCGTGTGGCGTGAACTTGAACCCGGCATGGTTATCACCGTTGAGCCCGGGGTTTACATTCCCCCCGATATGCAGGGTGTGGACGACAAGTGGCTAGGCATGGCCGTGCGCATAGAAGATGAGGTATTGGTCACCAGGGATGATCAAAGGGTGCTCACGGCCGGCGCGCCTAAAACGGTGAAAGAGATTCAAGCTGCGATGCGGCAGAAGTTGTGAGTTCGCAGACGCCTTCTAACCAATACGACTATGTCGTTGTTGGCGGTGGGCCCGTGGGCGCGGTAATGGCACTTGGTCTTGCTGACCAGGGTTATGAGGTGGCGCTCATAGAGCGAGCTGCACCCCTAACGAATGCCGGATCCAAACAATCTACCCTTGGTGTCGACGCGCGCACTGTGGCTCTGTCGGTAGCCAGCAGGCAATTGCTCGATCGTTATGATGCCTGGCCAGAAACCGGCATCGGCGCGTTTAATTGCATGGAAGTCTGGGAAGATCGCGGCACCTCTGTACTGCGCTTTGGTGCCGAGGACGTGAACCAGGATACGCTGGGGCATATTGCAGAGGTCGGCCCCTGGCGGATTCAGCTCTGGCGACAATTAGCAGCCTCTCGAGTGCGTTGCATTGTTGGCCAATCGGTAACGGCGGTGCACGAGGAGTCGCGAGGGGGGTTGCCTGAGGAGTTAGGAGGTTATCGGCTGGAACTTGCCGCTCTCAACGAATCAAATGCTGACGCCGAGACTGCTATAGAGGAACGCACCCTCTTCGCCAGCACGCTCATTGCGGCGGATGGTGCTGGATCGATTGTGCGCCGGGAGCTTGGTGTCCCCATGCAGTTAACGGATACCGGTCAAAGTGCACTGGCCTTCGCTGCGCGAATTGAAAACACTCATGAGGACACTGCGTTTCAACGGTTCCTGGCCGATGGTCCTCTGGCGCTTTTGCCGATGGCGGATCCGTATCTGATCTCGGTGGTCTGGAGTGCTCATAACCAACGCGCCGATGAGCTGGCGGCGCTCGATACTGATCAGCTTGGTGAGGCGCTTTATAGGGCCAGCGAAGCGCGACTCGGACGTATCGAAGAGTGCATTGCTGCAGTTCGATTCCCGCTTCGCCAGGGCGTCATCAGCAGCTTTTATCCCCGTCGCAATGTTGTGTTTATTGGTGATGCCGCTCGAGTTGTGCATCCGCTTGCCGGGCAAGGGGTTAACCTTGGTTTCGAAGACGTGCGCGCGTTACTTGAGTGTACTGCTCAAGTGTCAGGCAGTAATGCGTACGGTTTGCAGCGCTTTGCGAGAGTGCGTCGGGCTCGTTCTCGTCTCGCGGTTGGGCTCATGAGTGCGCTCGCCGGTGGTTACGCGGGCCAATCCCCGGGCCTGTTGTTGGCCCGCAATTCAGTTACTCGATCGCTGGGTAGGTTTGACTTTGCGCGCCGGGCTTTGGTTCTCGAAGCCATGGGTTTAGGACCGCTGGCCAAAGCAAGCTAATCGGTTCAAAGATACGGGTTAAACTATAGGTACTCCCGGCGTATGCAACAAACGTGGACAAACGATGAGTGAACAACCATTACTGGAAACTCCCCTTCATGCTCAGCATGTGGCGGCAGGGGGGAAGATGGTCGACTTCGCCGGTTGGCATATGCCTTTGCATTACGGATCACAGATTGAAGAACACAAACAGGTGCGCGAGCAGGCCGGGATGTTTGATGTTTCGCACATGACGGTTATTGATTTGGTGGGCCAGGGGGCGGCAGATTTTTTGCGGCGGCTGGTTGCGAATAATATCGATAAGCTCGATTCACCCGGTCGTGCACTTTATGGCGCCTTACTCAACGAAACAGCGGGTGTTGTTGATGATTTGATTGTCTATCGCCGAGATGCAGGGTATCGGCTAGTTGTAAACGCCGGTACACGCCAAAAAGTGCTCGACTGGCTTTCGTTGCAGCAGGCTGACGATACGAGCTTTACCTGTACGGAGCGCGATGACCTTGCGATTCTTGCGGTCCAGGGGCCAACGGCGGTTGCTAAATGCGTCGGGGCATTGCCGCAGACGGCTGCTGCTGCTGGGCTTAAACCGTTTCGGGCAATTGAAAGCGGCGAGTGGATGGTTGCTCGAACCGGCTACACCGGTGAAGACGGGTTTGAAATTATCTTGCCGAATACTGATGCCCCAGCCGCCTTTGCCGCGTTGTTGGCGGTTGATGTCGCGCCCATTGGGTTAGGGGCGCGCGACACTCTGCGGTTGGAAGCTGGGCTGAATCTCTATGGTCACGATATGGATGACAGCATCAATCCACTGGCCGCAAACATGGGCTGGACAGTTGCCTGGTCGCCTGAGTCCAGAGATTTTATTGGCCGCTCGGCGCTGAAAGCGATCAAGGAATCGGCGACTCATGAACAGCTGTTAGGCGTGGTGCTGACCGAACGCGGAATGCTGCGAGAAGGCCAGAAAATTGAAACCAACCTGGGTGCCGGAGTACTGACGAGTGGCGCGTTTTCACCAACGTTGGGTTACAGTATCGCCTTTGCCAGAGTGCCGCATGGGGCAGCCGGAAAAGCAACGGTAGAGATTCGAAAAAAGCGCTTCGAAGTGCAACTTGTAAAGGCGCCTTTCGTACGCAAAGGGTCTCAGGTGTATAAACCAATCTAATGCGATCCCAATAAGATATGAGTGCGACTTAAGTGCGACCCAAGTTCGAACTTAAGTACAAACTCAAATACAAACTTAAATACAAATAGAACCAGCCGACCACCTACAGTAAGAATTGACAGATGAGTGAAACACCAACAGAACTGCGCTACGTCGCCACCCATGAATGGGCCCGACTTGAAGAAGACGGTACCGTAACGGTTGGCATTACCGATCACGCTCAAGACGCTCTGGGTGATGTGGTTTACGTCGAGCTTCCCGAGCTCGATGTTGATCTGCTCTCAGCCGGTGAAGCCGGAGTGGTCGAATCGGTAAAGGCGGCCTCTGATATTTATGCGCCTATCGACGGTAACGTGATCGCTGTAAATGAAGCACTTGAGGAGCAACCGGAGCTGGTGAACAGCGATCCTTTTGGTGAGGGGTGGTTCTTCAAGTTGCGCCCATTAGATGCACCACAGCTCGATGAGCTGCTAAGTGCTGCAGATTACATAGAACAATGCGAGGCCGAAGCTCACTAGCAGGCCTCAACGGCCCGCCAGCCGGCTCTGAACAATGCCATATATTCCCCATACTGAAGCCGATATCGAGTCGATGCTCGAGGTTGTAGGTGCATCATCCACGAACGATCTGTTTGATGAGATTCCTGGGCACTTGCAAGTGGATGGCCTGGCAAACGTCTCTGATGGCATATCCGAGATGGCGATGCTTGCGAAGCTCGGCGAGCGAGCGCAAGCCGACAACGCAGGCGTCTGTTTTGTAGGCGCCGGCAGCTACGATCATCACATTCCCTCTGCCGTTTGGGATATTACGTCTCGTGGCGAATTCATGACTGCGTATACGCCCTACCAGGCAGAAGCTAGTCAGGGCACGCTGCAACTCATTTACGAATACCAAAGCATGCTGGCGCACCTGACTGCGATGGATGTGTCCAACGCATCGGTCTATGACGGAGCCTCTGGTCTCGCGGAGGCCATTTTGATGGCGGTGCGCGCCAATCGAAAATCGAAATCCAAGCGAGTGTTGGTACCCGAGACGGTGCATCCATTGTATCGCCGCGCCGCAACCAACATTGTTATCAATCAAGGCATCGACGTTCGAATTCTACCGATGACCGAGAAAGGACAGCTCGATCACGCAGCGCTTGGTGATTGGGGCGACGACTGTGCTGCGCTAGTTATCCAGCAGCCGAACTTTTTTGGCACTCTAGAAGACGTTGATGCGCTCGCAGATTGGGCAAAAAACCACAACGTTCTGTTGATAGCGATTGTTAATCCCATGTCGCTTGCGCTGCTTCGGCCACCAGGTGAATGGGGCGCCGACATCGTTTGTGGTGACGGCCAGCCCTTCGGTATTCCTATGGCCTCTGGTGGCCCTTCGTTTGGGTTTATTTGTACGAACACCAAGCACGTGAGGCAACTGCCGGGGCGCATTATTGGCCGTACGGTCGATCTCGAAGGCAAACCTGGCTACGCGCTTACGCTGCAGGCCCGCGAACAGCATATTCGGCGCGCCAAAGCGACATCGAATATCTGTACCAATCAGGGTTTGCTAGTTACTGCCGGCACCATCTATATGAGTTTACTTGGCAATCGAGGTTTGCAGCAGGTTGCGCAGCACTGCCACCACAATGCTCTACTCTTATGCGATGCCTTGACCTCACTGTCAGGTGTAGAGCGTGCTTTTGACGAGCCGTTCTTTAATGAGTTTGTCGTCCGGCTGCCTCGATCTGCCGAATGGGTAGTCGATGAACTTTTACAACAGGACATTCATGCAGGCTTGCCGCTTGGCGATTACTTTCCTGATATGCAAAACGCGCTGTTGGTTTGCGCTACAGAAAAACGCACACCGGAAGAAATAGAAAACTATGCCCGCGCAATGGGTGTATTGCTTGAGGATGCGCGATGAGTACTGAACCTCCCTCGGCGACCTATGCCGCCAAACCGGTAGACCAGACTGAGCAAACAATTTTTGAATTAGGTTCTGCCGGCCGCTACGCCACTGCACAAGCGCCTAATCTGCCTGAAGGCGGTTATCGAACGAGCCTGCCGTCTTCTGCCTTACGCGAGTCGTCTCTCGGTCTGCCGGAAGCCTCTGAGCTGCAAGTGGTTCGTCACTTCACCCGTTTGTCGCAAAAGAACTTCAGCATTGATACCCAGTTCTATCCGCTGGGTTCTTGCACCATGAAGTACAATCCGCGCGGTGCGCACAAAGCCGCCAGCCTGCCGGGCTTTCTCAACCGGCATCCGCTTACGCCGGCCAATGCAAGCCAGGGCATCCTTGCCTGTTTCCATGAGTTGCAAGAGATTCTCTGCGAAGTAACCGGTATGAAAGGCTGCAGCCTTGCGCCGATGGCCGGTGCACAGGGTGAGTTTGCTGGCGTTGCGATGATTCGCGCTTATCACGAAAGCCGCAACGACTCCCAGCGTCAGGAAATTATTGTGCCCACTGCGGCGCATGGCACCAATCCTGCGACAGCCGTTATGTGTGGTTACAGCGTTCGCGAAGTGAAGGTCGATAGTAGCGGCGATGTTGATATTGAAGACCTGCGGGCTGCCGTTGGGCCGCAGACTGCTGGCCTCATGATGACCAACCCCAGCACCTGTGGCGTGTTTGAGCGCCAGGTTGAGGAGATTGCGAAGATTGTTCACGAAGCGGGTGGCTTGCTCTACTACGATGGTGCCAATCTCAACGCAATCCTAGGTCGAGTTCGTCCAGGCGACATGGGGTTCGACGTGTTGCATATGAATTTGCACAAGACCTTTGCAACCCCGCATGGTGGCGGTGGACCTGGCGCCGGTCCTGTCGCTGTGGGAGAACGCTTGCTGCCGTTTTTGCCGGTACCCATGGCCGGGCTCTCGCACGAACAGGCCAACGAAAAAGGTGAAAACTCCTTCTGCTGGATAGATGAACAAGACCTGCCAGACTCTATAGGTAGGTTATCGGCCTTTATGGGCAATGCGGGAATACTAGTACGTGCACTGGCCTACGCGTTGCTCCTGGGTGGCAACGGGCTGCGGCGGGTTTCAGAGTTTGCCACGCTCAACGCAAACTATATGGCGGCTCGATTGCAGCAAGAAGGGTTCAAGCTCGCCTATCCGGAACGGCGCGCCAGCCACGAGTTCATTATTAGCTACTCTGAGGAAGCTAAAGAACTTGATGTCAGCGCCATGGACATGGCCAAGCGTTTGCTCGATTACGGAATGCACTCGCCCACCACGTACTTTCCGTTGCTGGTGCCGGAGTGTTTTCTCATCGAGCCCACTGAAACTGAAACTCGGGAAGAGCTTGATGCCTACATAGCGGCTTTGATTGCTGTCCGAGATGAGGCTCGAAAAGACGCGCAGATAGTCACCAACGCGCCCTACAGCACGCCGGTTCGTCGGCTCGATGACGTTAAGGCTGCGCGTGATCTCGATCTGGTCTGGAGCGCAGGCTGAGGCAAACTCACAGCATGTCTCTTAGTTCGTCAAGTTCGGTGATCGGTGCGGAGCAGCTCATGCCCGTACATACATAGGCGGTTACACGGCTTCTTGCTTCGGCACTAACCATGCGCGGCAGATAGGCGGGCAGAGTGGTTACCGACTCGCCAAAACCAATTGCAAAAACATGTCTGTTTGGCGCGTAGCCGGCGCGGCATACGTTTCTCCATTCCGGATCTTCGGGGCCGTGCAAAATCACCTGTTGCTGTGGGTGAGTGTGGCGTGCCGCCAGAGTAAGCATGCTGCAGTGACCTGCCGGATAACGTTCGGCGAACGGCGCTGCCCAGCGAAGTATGCCGCTCGCCGCCTCAAGGTAACGCAGGTCAGCCATGAGATGGCCGAGGTCGGTGAGTGCGGTGCCCAGAACCGCGTTGCCGCTGGCGGTTGATTCATCGATCGTTGGCATAGCTCGGTGGATCAATTGTTCGTGATCGTGGGCTGTGAAATAGAACCCGCCGCTGTCAGCGGAAAACAATTTTATAGTGAGGTCAGCGAGTTGCTGCGCGAAGACGATATCTACTTCGCGCCATTGGGCTTGCAATAGGGTCACGAGCGCGCGCAGGCAAAAGGCGTAGTCGTCGAGATAAGCGGGATGTCGAGCTTCGCCGTCTTTCCAGGTGGCATGTAGCCGACCCTCTTTCATCATTTGCGTTCGAATGAAATCCATTGCTGACTGGGCCTGCATTATCCAGTCTGGTTTTTCTAGGATCATTCCGGCACGCGCAATGCCATCGATAGCCAGCGCGTTCCAGCTCGCCAGAATCTTGGTATCTATGTCTGGTGGTGTGCGATCGGCGCGTTCAGCCAACAGCTTAGCTTTGGCGGATAGCCAAACGGCACGCGGGTCATCGGAGTCGAGAATGATGCGCTCAGTGACGCTGCGCCACGATTCGCGCCGATGCAGATTCCAGCGGCTTTCAAAATTGGCAGGTTTATCCAGGCCAAACAGGGTTTCGACGAGCAAATATTCGTCTTCCGTTAGGAGCCGCTTTACCCGTTGTTTTTGCCAGACGTAGTACTTTCCTTCCTCACCTTCCGAATCGGCATCCTGAGCTGCGAAGAATCCGCCCTGATCGCTACGCATGCTGGTTGTGAGCCAATTGATGGTGTCGGTTACCACATCTTCGAACAATTGGTCGGGGCCTACTCGAAGCGCATCGGAGTACAAAGCGAGCAGGGCACCGTTGTCGTAGAGCATTTTCTCGAAGTGCGGAATCATCCAGTTCTTGTCGGTGGCGTAGCGACAGAAACCGCCCCCGAGCTGGTCGTAAATTCCTCCGCGGGCCATTTGGGTGAGCGACGTCATCACCATGTCCAGTGCTTCACGATCACCCTTATTGCTGTACGACCACTGTTCGAATAGAAACTCGATTAACGTTGGGTTGGAGAATCGGGGCGCGCCGCCGAATCCACCTGTCGATGAATCGTATTGTGCCGTCAGTTGTTCGCGCGCCTTCGTTGTTATTGCCTGGTAGTCGGCCCTTTCGCTGTCGGCGGAAGGGTTCACTTCTTGCAGCGCGCTCAGAACTTCTGCGATTTTCTTCCCCTGTTCGACCAATTCGTCACTCTTGCTGCCGTAGGCTTCGGCCACGCGACGCAGCAAGTCGGTGAACCCGGGGAGCTGGTAGTTCGCTGCCTTGGGAAAATAAGTGCCGCCAAAGAACGGCAAATGGGTCTCTGGGTGCAAGAACATTGTGAGTGGCCAACCACCAGATTCCTGGGTGAGCAGTTGGTGCGCAAGCTGATAGGTCTTGTCGATATCTGGCCGTTCCTCGCGGTCGACCTTTATGTTGATGAAATGCTCATTCATCACTGCGGCTGTGCCAGGGTCTTCGAAGCTCTCGTGGGCCATGACGTGACACCAGTGGCAGGCGGAGTAGCCGATGCTTAGCAGAATCGGCTTGTCCTGTTCGCGGGCAGCCTCTAGAGCTGGTGCTCCCCAGGGATACCAGTGCACCGGATTGTCTTTGTGTTGCAGCAGATATGGGCTGGTCTCTGTGTCCAGTCGATTCTTGCCTGCATTGTCAGCTGCTCCATCAGAAGAAGGGCCCAGAATGTCCACCGCGTGCTCTCCGCATCCACTACACTGCCTGCTATGCACGAACTCTACCTTAAAAAGTCGGCAGAACGCCGACTCAGCCGTGGTCATCCCTGGGTGTATAGCAATGAGATCGATGTTGAACGATCGCCTCTGAAGGGGCTCGAGCCAGGTATAGAGGTTGCTGTGCTCACAGAGTCTGGCAATCGCATCGGTAGCGGCTATGCGAGTCCCGGTAGCCTGGTCAGCGTTCGGCTCATGGCGCGAGGTACGCAACCGCTCGAAGGCTTGATAGCCAAGCGTGTTGAGCAGGCACTCAGATGGCGTGAGCGTTGTTTCAACTCGCCTTATTATCGACTGGTGTTTGCCGAAGGTGACGACTTGCCGGGTTTGGTGGTGGATCGGTTTGGCGATGAGCTGGTTGTGCAAGTGTCCACCTGGGGTATGGAAACACGTCGGGGAGAGATTAGTGAGGCGCTGCAGGCGCTAGTCAGCCCGCGATTGATCCATTTCGACGACTCCTCGACCTCGCGTAAGCTCGAAGGGCTGCCGGATACATCTAATCAGCCTCAGGAACAGGATACGCGACCCCCCCGGCCGGTACGTGTGATCGAAAATAAAATAGAGTTTTCGATTCCGGAAGTTAGTCAGAAAACGGGCTGGTACTTTGATCAGCGCGAGAATCGGGCCCGGGCGGCGGGCTGGTTTGCGGACCAAAACGTGCTCGATCTCTATAGCTATGCAGGAGGCTGGGGCATTCAAGCGGCGGCCGCTGGAGCGCTGTCGGTGCATTGTGTTGATTCTTCTGAACCGGCGCTTGCAGCGGCGGCCGAGACAGTAGAACGGCTGGGCTATCGCATTACGACGCAGCGGGCGAAAGTTGAGGCATTTCTCGAGAGTGCTAGCCGTGCAAAAAAAACCTGGGACCTTGTGGTGCTGGACCCACCGGCGCTAATAAAACGCAAAAAGGACGTGGCCAAGGGCACCGTAAAATATCGTGCGTTAACCCGCCAGGCACTGCAGGTTGTGACGCCGGGCGGGATGCTTGTGAGCTGCTCGTGCTCCATGCATCTGGATCGTTCAGCGCATCTGGCTATGGTACGTGCCGCTGCACGAGGTGAGCATCGATCGCTTAGGATCGTCGGGGAAGGCGGCTTGCCGATGGATCACCCAACTCACGCGCAGTTGCCCGAAGCGCGTTACCTTAGCTGTTGGTATTTTCAGGTTGATTGATGTTCAATCAACCTTTGTCGTGTGGTCTGGTGCCTGTCTCAGTGTTTAATCCAGTCTTTATCCCGGTAGGTCTAATGGTTGTTGCTAGCAGATGATTGATGCTGATGGTTACAGGCCCAATGTAGGCATAGTGGTGGCTAACACCCTGGGTCAGGTGCTGTGGGCGCGCCGGGTAGGCGGTCAGGATGCCTGGCAGTTTCCACAGGGGGGTGTGCAGGATGGCGAGAAACCGGAACAAAGCATGTATCGCGAGCTTGAAGAAGAGATCGGCCTGCGGGAAAACCAGGTAAGAATTCTTGGCTCCACCGATGGCTGGTTGCGCTATCAATTGCCTGCGCACATGCGACGGGATCAGCGCAGATCAGCCAACCGGTCTAGTTCTGGGGGTCGGGGGGGTGGTCGCGGTTCTCGCGATAAAGGTGGCAATGGCAAACGCAGTTCTGCGTTGTTTAAGGGACAGAAACAGAAATGGTTCTTGCTCGAGATGCTCGCGAGCGATGAAGATGTTCGGTTCGACCTCTGCCAAAAACCAGAGTTTGATAGGTTTGCATGGGTAAGCTATTGGTACCCGGTGAATCAAGTGATCGAATTCAAGCGAGATGTGTACCGACGTGCGCTCAAGCAATTGGCCCCCAGACTGCCAATCGATCAAGCACTGCTGATGCTCAACGACACATCTACTAACTCCTCAGCAGATCACCCTGCTGATGGAGGCGGAGACTAACTGCTTTGCTTGACGTACTGCGCAGTATTGTCCAGCACGTTAGTGACGCGACCAATTTTCGTGAAGCCCTTGATCTTATCGTTCGCCAGGTGCGTGACAGCATGGGCACCGAAGTGTGCTCCGTCTATTTGCGAACCGCAGACGCAAGCTATGCGTTTGTTGCCAATGAAGGACTCAATCGTGATGTGGTGGGTAGTCTCGAGCTCGGCGAAGACGATGGGCTGGTTGCACTTGTGGGCAAGCGTGCTGAGCCACTGAACTTGCAAGATGCAACTTCCCATCCGCGCTTTCTGTTGTTGCCAGAAATTGGCGAAGAGCACTTCCACGCCTTTCTAGGTGTGCCCATCATTCATCAACGCCGTGTGCTTGGCGTGCTAGTGGTTCAACAGCGCGAAGTTAGACGCTTCGACGACTCTGAAGAGGCCTTTTTGGTGACGTTATCAGCACAGCTTGCCGGGGTGATCGCTCACGCTCAGGCAACTGGTGCGATGCGCTCACTCTTCGAGAAAGATGCTGACACGCGAAATAGTCGCTACGTTGGTGTGCCCGGCTCTCCGGGTATTGCTATCGGTCGAGTGGTGGTCCTGCATCCTCCGGCGGATCTTGATAGCGTTCCTGATCGCGACGCTGAGGACGTGACCTTAGAACTCATGGTGTTTGATCGCGCGCTCACTGCTGTGCGTGAGGATATTGCGAGGATTGGTGAGCGGTTACCCGACTCACTGCCGGTTGAAGAGCGCGCCCTGTTTGAAGCGTATCTGCATATGCTCGATGACGCGGCGCTCGGTGATGAAGTGCGCAAAGTTATTCGCAAGGGCCATTGGGCTCAGGGGGCATTGCGGCGGGTAATTGTTGATCACGTCCGGCGCTTTGAAGAAATGGAGGATTCTTATCTCCGTGAGCGCGGCTCGGACGTACGCGAGCTTGGGCAGCGGGTGCTTGCTTATCTGCAGGATATTCGGCGTCGAAAAGTACAGTTTCCGGCGGAGAGCATTGTAGTAGGCAAAAACATAACGGCTGGAATGCTTGCCGAGTTTCCGGCCGACAAACTGGCCGGTATTGTGTCGATGAAAGGGTCGGCTAATTCTCACGTATCGATTTTGGCGCGCAGTCTCGGAGTACCCACCGTAATGGGGGCGGTCGACTTGCCGATTCATACCATGGACGGGCAGACCCTTGTGGTGGACGGTTTCTACGGAGACGTTGTAGCCAATCCCTCTGAGGGGGTGCGAGCGAGTTACGTCACGCTGATGAGTCAGGAGCGCGAGTTTAGTCAAGAACTTGAAAGCTTGCGTGATCTGCCGAGCGAAACTAAAGACGGCCACAATGTGCGCCTGTGGGTAAATATCGGGTTGTCGGGCGACATCACTCGATCATTGCAGATGGGTGCCCAGGGTATCGGTTTGTTTCGCACAGAAATACCGTTTATGAGTCAAGACCGATTTCCCACCGAAGAAGAGCAGCGTGTCATATATCGAGGGCACATGGTTGCCTTCGAACCTCGGCCTGTAACTATGAGAACGCTCGATGTCGGCGGCGATAAATCGCTTTCGTATTTTCCGATTGCCGAAGACAATCCCTTCTTGGGATGGCGTGGTATTCGAGTGACGCTAGATCACCCTGAAATATTTATGGTGCAGGTCCGCGCGATGATCAAGGCAAACGCAGGCCTTGAAGGCGTGTTGCGAATCATGCTGCCTATGATCACCAGCATGAGTGAAGTTGACGAGGCACATGCTTTGGTCACGCGCGCCTATTCTGAAGTCATTGAAGAAGGATTTAAGGTTAAGCGGCCCCTTGTTGGTGTGATGATTGAGGTGCCTGCGGCTGTTTACCAGGCTCAGGATATAGCGCGTAAAGTAGATTTTTTGGCCGTTGGCAGTAACGACCTCACCCAATACATGCTGGCGGTAGATCGCAACAACTCACGCGTGGCCTCGCTTTATCGCGACGTTCACCCAGCAGTGATACAGGCGCTGAAATTAGTTGCCGATGGCTGCCACGCCGAACAAAAACCACTTGGTATATGCGGAGAGCTTGCGGGAACGCCTGCGGGTGCAGTCCTGTTGGTTGCGATGGGCTATGACGTTTTGTCGATGAACGCTGTCAACCTGCCACGCATTAAGTGGGTAGTTCGTAATCTTGCCTTGACTGATGCGAAGGCGATGCTTTCGAACGTGTTGGGCATGACGGATGCACAGGAAATTGAGCTCTATATGCGCGATCAGTTAATGCGCACGGGGCTGGGTCGCGTTGTTCCGACGCACAGAGAAACGCAATCTCTTGCGCAGACTAACGGATTTTGAACAGAGACTTTGAACCGAAGGCCAGTACTGCGCCTTTGATCGTTTACTTTGACATTAAGAGCCCTTATGCCTTTGTCGCCAAGGACCCGACTTACGCGCTGGCCGATGAACTGGGTATCGAAATTGACTGGCGACCGCTCACGCTCGACATTCCCTCTTATCTGGGTTCTGCTCGGTTAGATAAAGGCGGAAAGGTGGCGGCTTCGAACAGAACCCCTGAGCAATGGGGCGGAGTGCGCTATGCCTACATGGACGCGCGACGCTACGCCTCCGCCTGGGGTTATGGCTTGCGAGGCACCGAGAAGATCTGGGACACCTCCCTCGTGCACATCGCATTTTCGTGGGTCAAGCATAACGCGCCTGAAATGGTGCGTACCTTTTTGGATAATGCGTACCCGCGGTTTTGGTTGCGAAACCTCGACGTTGAAGACTTGCAGGTTGTGATTACCCTCATCGAGTTTTGTGGTGTTTCTTCAGTTGGGTTTGAAGACTGGTCAGCTGGTGCTGGACGCATTCAGCACGATACTCAACAAGCCGCTATTTTTTCGGCGGGAATTTACGGCGTGCCAGGCTATATTCACGAGGGTGAGTACTATTTCGGGCGGGAACATCTTCCTCATCTGCGCCAGCTGATTCAGGGTAAGCCTGCCGGCGGCGTAGATGTCGGTTATTCGTTGCCTGCGCCGAGCCGCATCGAAGAATTAGATAACAGCAAACACGCAGTGTTTCTGCAAATGCTTGAGGCGGCGCGTTCGAACTCACTTTCAATAGTTGCCGGCGTAAACGATGGTTGTGTGCAGACCCACCTTGCGTTGAGAACGATTGAAGAACTACACCACGACTTTCCGAACACGTTTTCTGTTCGCTATGGCCAAGTTGAAGCGCAGAAACTCCAACCGTCGGACGATTTCAAGCTTCAGTCTAAGGCTATTGAAAGGCCCCTGGAAAACAGGAGCGAAGCGCATACAGCTTTCCGTTCGCGCTATGAATCTGCAGATTTATCTCGCTATCAAGCTACGCGTTTGACTAAAGAATCTGAACAGGAACCCAATCGTTTCGCAAATATTACAATTGATATTTTGGCGACGAATGAGCTGCGAGCGAATGGAGTTAGCCGATCTTTTGGTTTTGTTTTTCTGGATAGCTCTGAGCGGGTTCACCTGTTTAGGGGGCGAGCGCATCTACAATTACTTCGCTGGTCGCTCGAAAACGCTTGATATTTCGAAAGAAAGCGCCCTTCAAGTAACTAGACGATGATTAATAATTGAACTCTGTCTAGTGGTTTACGTCTACTTAATAGTTGATTGCGTGTTTAGTGTTGCCGACGAACCCGTGCGAACCTGTGTTTCATCGCGCTCGCTTTCCTGTTCTGGAAGACTGTCCAACCTTTATTGGCATTGATTCCTGCGCAACCGAGCGTATGGTCTTAGTGGTTACAACATCTCATAACTAGAAGAGGCTTGCATCAGGCGAGCATCTGAGGAGAAGTTTTGCTCATACTTACTCGCAAGATTGGCGAACGTGTACGGATTGGCGAAGACATTGTGATTACGGTCTTTAGCGTCAACGGAAATCAGGTCCGACTTGGTGTTGAAGCCCCAAGAGAAATCCAAGTGCATCGAGAAGAAATCTACGACCGAATTCAGTCCGAGAACGATCTCGGCAAGCGCGCCGGGCATGCGAAGTAGCTCGAAATTTGCAAGGATCAGATAGCAAACGAGTAAATGGCAAAGTAGCCATTGTAACCGGAGGTGCGTCAGGGATAGGACGCAGTTGCGCGTTGCGGCTTGCCGCGGAAGGCTCCACTGTTGTTATTACCGATATTCAAGATAGCCTCGGTACCGAGGTAGTTGCCAAGATTGAATCTACTGGCGGCAAGGCTTCCTTCGTACATCATGACGTCACCCAGGAGATGGCCTGGCAAGAGGTTGTCGTTGATACGCTCGCTGCTCATAAGAGCCTCGACATATTAGTAAACAATGCGGGTATTGGTGTTGGCGGCAGCATTGTTGATATGGCGCTCGAAGATTGGCAGCGCCAGCAAGCTATTAATCTTGATGGCGTGTTTCTTGGTGTGAAGCACTGCATACCAGCGATGCGCGACACGGGTGGTGGATCCATCATTAACATTTCTTCCGTGGCCGGTATGAAAGGCGCACCTAATCTTGCCGCCTACAACGCAACAAAAGGTGGTGTTCGGCTGTTTAGTAAAGGTGTAGCGCTAGAGTGTGCGCATAATCGTTGGGGAATAAGAGTGAACTCAGTTCACCCAGGAATCATCGACACGCCGATTTGGGAGAAGGTTAATCCCGAGTTTCACGAAGAAGGCGCGAATGCCGTTGATCTTGATGCCATGGCGGAGACCGTACCCAACGGAATTCTCGGCAAGCCCGAAGATGTTGCGAGTGGCGTGCTGTTTTTAGCAAGCGACGACTCTTCGTATATGACGGGAACAGAGTTGGTGATAGATGGCGGTATCTGCGCCTAGCGTTGCATACGCGCTAGCCCGGTTCGTCACTGATGTCGAGTTGCAGGTGGTGGGCTAGAAAGGCCCACATGTCAGAGAACTCGGCGATCCTCTTGCTGGTTGGCTTTCCAGCTCCATGACCCGATCGAGTTTCTACCCGCAAGAGTTTTGGCGCATCGCCGGTGCTCGCCTCTTGGAGGGCGGCTGTGTATTTGAAACTGTGTCCGGGCACGACGCGGTCGTCCGTATCCGCCGTGGTAATCAGAATGGGTGGGTAGTCGGCGTCGCTTCTGATGTTGTGATAAGGCGAGTACTTATACAGTGCAGAAAACTCATCCGGGTTTTCTGATGAGCCATAGTCGTCGGTCCAGAAGCGACCCGCTGTAAAACGATCGAAGCGCAGCATATCCATAACACCGACTCCGGGAATTGCGGCACCAAACAATTCTGGTCGTTGGTTCACCACGGCGCCAACCAATAGTCCCCCATTGCTTCTGCCGTGAATTCCCAGTCGCTTTGGTGTGGTGACACCGGCCGCGATTAGGTATTCGGCAGCCGCAATAAAGTCATCAAACACGTTTTGTTTCTTAAGCTTCGTGCCTGCCTTGTGCCAGGCGTCACCGTATTCACCGCCGCCACGAAGGTTAGCCTGCACGTAAACGCCACCTAGCTCCATCCAAGACAATTGGGTGACCGAAAACGACGGCCGTAAGGATATATTGAAGCCGCCGTACCCATACAACAAGGTCGCTGCGTTCTTGAGCTCTGTTGTTTTCTTGGCGGCGATAAACATTGGGATACGAGTGCCGTCTTTGGAGGTAAAGAACTCCTGCTTTACCACATAGTCGTTGGGATCGAAGGCAACTTCAGGCGCGCGTATTGAGGTTGACTCCCCGCTGACCACATCTAGTGCGTAGACGGTGGGTGGCTGGTTGATACTAGAGTAAGTGTAGAAAGTGGTATTTGTGTCCGTGCTGTTTGGAAAGCCCTGGGCGGAGCCGATGCCCGGAAGCGCTAGCAGCGAGGTTTCCTTCGTAGCGAGAGTTTCCGTGTCAAGATCAACAAGTTGTACTCTCGAGGCAGCGTCTTGCAGGTAGTTGAGCACCAGTGTTTCGTTAACCAGTGACCCCGATTCTAGATTGTTAGCGGTTTGGCGAATCACGAGTTGGGCTTCCGGTGTATCTGACTCCGCTTGCGCCAAATCGAATTGTGCTAGATCGAACGCAACTACTTTTCCTTTGGGTGCATCCTCGTTTGAGCGAAATAACAGGCGGCTGCCCAAATTTCCTATCAGCGTGTAGTCGTAGTCGAACCCTTGAACGAGTTGCCGAACTGGTTTGCCAGGCTCATCGATGCTCTGAACAAAGACTTCATAGCGGTCGTCTGTGCCTATAGAGGAGGTGATGACGAGATAGTTGCCGTCGTCTGTAACTTGGGTCCAGAAACCGCGCTCGGGGTGCTCGGGGTTGGCAAAAATGAGTTGGTCTTTGTCCTGAGAATCGCCGAGCTTGTGAAAGTACACCGCTTTGTTGAGGTTGGTTGATTGGAATTTCTCGCCTTCAATTGGCTCGGGGTAACGGGAGTAGTAAAAACCGTCACCGGAGCCGTTCCAGCTTAAACTCGTGAACTTGAGCCAGCGCAGTTCGTCTGTGGTTGTTGAATCGGTGGCAAGGTTATGTACCTTTGCGATTCGCCAGTCGGTACCCCCGTCGGCAACGGTGTACGCGACCTGTGTACCATCGGGGCTGGGCCAGTAGCCAGCAAGGGCAACGGTGCCGTCCGCAGACCAGGAATTGGGGTCGAGAATTAAATTTCCCCTCTTCATTGGATCGTCTGTTGCGAAAATCTGGGACTGATTGTCTAGCCCGTTGTTGTAGCTATACCAATAACGCTTGCCGCGATGTTCGAGAGTTGAGGAACGCTCATAGTTCCACAGCCCAGTCATACGCTTATTGATAGCAGCTCGGTTGGGTAGTGATTTTAGGTAGTCGCTGCTTAGCGCATTTTGCGATTCAACCCATGCGCTCACTGCTTCGCTTTCGCGAACGTCGTCTTCAAGCCAGCGATACGGATCAGGAACGATGGTGCCGTGATAATCATCGGTTACCTTACCCTTGCGAGTGACTGGATAAGTCAGACTTACGGCTGCCGTGGTATCGGCCGTTATGTCTTCGACGGGAGAAGTCTCAGACTCGGTAACTACAGTCTCCGGATCCGGGGACTGCGTGTCACAGGCTGCAATCGCCGCTGTCAGCGACAACGCCCACAACGTCAGCCCAAATGATTTGACGAACACTTTGACCCGCTTAAGGCCTTGATTGAGTGATTTCATTGAGGTCGAGTTATCCGTTTGCGATGTTCGTTTCTGATTTCGTTTCTGGGGTAGAAGGCGCCATGTCGATGCTCAGCGGAAAGTGATCTGACGCCGTTTCAGCGCGCTTATTGCCCCACAGTCTAATACTGCCGGGTAAGTAACGCTTCTTGGCCTCACTGTTGAGCAGTATGCGGTCGATGCGAGTGCGACGTTTGGGCCAGTAAGTGCTTATTCGCGGATTGGCGGGCACAAGTTCGCGCATTAGTGGGTCGTAGAGCGTGCCATGGTGCAGCTGCTCCAGGGCCGCGAATGCAGGGCTTGTGGGATTGTCGTTGAAGTCGCCCATTACCATCAGTTCGCAGCCGGGGTGGCGCTCTTGTAGTTCAGTGATTACCCCGGCCAGCACCCTAACTTCCGCGGTGCGTACCACCAGCGGTGACAGGGTATTCCAGGGTCGTTTTCCCGCCGACTTCAGATGGACGTTGGCAACAAACATGGGTGGCGCCTTTGCAATACCTGAGGCTGACGCGGTCGCCGGTTGTTCTGGCCCAGAGTTTGTTTGGTCTATTTCCACCACAGCGATGTCGCGCTGCAGGCGCATCGGCTCTAAGTCAGTCCCGTCTCGCTGCAAGATGTCCGTGATTGGGTTACCTGTCTCGTCTAGCAGCGGAGAGTCTCGGTAGCTGTGCAGCTTAAGTGGGTAGCGGCTCATGAAGCCGAGGTGAATGCCACGATCGCTGTTAGTTTGTGCGAGCAACAAGTGTGTGAAGGGCGTTTTCAGCAGGCTGTTCAGGTCTTTCAATGCGCCTAACGACCCCACCTCCTGCATGCTGACCAGGTCGGGGTTTGCCCAGCTCAGAGTTTTTGCGAGCGCCAGCACCTCGCGCTGGGGTTTGGCCGGGTTTACGGGCTCCTGGGGCTCAGCTTCCCAGGCAAACATATTCATGCAGTTATAGGTGCAGATTCTCATGCATGTTCTTGGTTCTGATCACGCGGCACTCTGGCGAACACGGCGCTGCCACGTGCGCCGCCGGCACCCAGTTGCTGCTCGAAAACGTCGGTGTGTTGAGTGCCCACGGTTACCAGTGTCATAGCGCGAGTGCCATAGTCGTCGCCCGCGATGAAGCGTGCCGCGAGCGCGCGCCTTGTTTCTATTGGGGTTTCTTCAAGGTGGCTGCGCGTTGGAATTCTATCGTCGCTGGGTGGTGTTGTATCTCCGAGTACCGCGAGCAAATCTGGGATGCTGGGTGACTTTGGTGCAGATTGGGATGCGGCATCTGGCCTTGAATTAGTCAGGGTTCTGGATAATGACTCTGCACCATCGATTACCTTTGGCCAGGTGGTATTGAATTCAGCATTTGACAGCCCGTAGGTCCCGGCATCGATTTGCTGATTGGGGAAGCCTTTGTTGTTTGTGTAGTGCAGCTCGGTGCCATCGTAGATCAGCAGATTAAATCCGGCGTAGCGATCGCCTGTGAGGTCCTTTATATAGTCCATGGCCGAATCGCTGCTAGTCAGAAAATTGGCAACCAGCTCGCCGCGTGATGCCGGGTAGTCCCGGGGTTCATCGCCGGCTGAGAAATTGGTCAGCGCGGCAAAGCGGCCGTTGCGATTGATGCCGAGCCAGCTACCGCCCGCGGTAAGGTCGCGACCGGCAAAGATGGCTGGATTATCGTCCCAGTAGTGTGCAGCCAAAGCGGGTCGGGCGTAGAATTCATCGCGGTTTGCGGCAACCATAAGTGGTTGCGGCGAATCGGGATCGAAATGAAACAAGATCAAACACACGGCGCTGCGCTGCTCTGAGAAATAGCGCGGCAGTTTAGCGTGCCGGGAGGCAAATCGCCCATGTTCTACCCCTTGATCGACAATGAGATTATTGGCTGGGGGCCCATTGCGCTGCGTTGGTATGGATTGTCATACCTTGCTGGCTTTGTCCTGTGTTGGTGGCTTGGGCGGCGCCGGGCGGCGCGACTCTCGGCGCAGGGCGAGCCCTGGTCGAGCGACGAGGTCTACGATCTGGTGTTCTTTGGTGCGATGGGTGCGGTGCTCGGTGGTCGATTAGGTTTTGTGTTTTTCTACGGCTTTGATCGTTTTCTCGGAGATCCGCTGTGGCTATTTCGTCTTTGGGATGGCGGTATGTCCTTTCATGGAGGTTTACTGGGTGTTCTGATTGGATTTGCGGTCTATGGCGCGAAGACAGGTCGTAGTTTCTTTCAGGTGGCCGACTTTATGGCGCCCCTTTGTCCGCCGGGCCTCGGGCTGGGCCGTATTGCCAACTTCATCAACACGGAGCTGCCCGGGAGAGTTACAGAATCGGCGTTGGGCTTTCATTACCCCTGCTGGGCGGTTCGTAATTTCAACAAACTCTGTGTCAGTGATTGGGAAGAGGTCACCCGCCACCCGTCGCCTCTATACCAGGCGTTTACCGAAGGCCTGCTTCTGTTTATCTTGCTGTGGTGGTTCAGCCGCAAACGGCGTGGTCGTAGTGCGGTATCGGGCATGTTTTTGTTGGGGTATGGCCTGTTCAGATTTAGCACTGAGTTTTTCCGCCAGCCTGATTTCGGCATTGGTTTTGTTGCTTTCGACTGGTTATCTATGGGTCAGTTATTGTCGATACCCATGATTATCGCTGGTATTGTGCTACTGATACGCGGTCGTTCATTGAGCAATTTGGACAGCGCAACAACATAATCCAGTTACTAAACGCAACAACAAAACGTAGCGAAAAAACGCAACGACAAAACACAGAACTATGAAGCAATACCTAGACTTGATGCGCTCAATTCGCGAAACAGGTACCTATAAATCAGACCGCACGGGCACCGGCACCTACAGCCTGTTTGGTCATCAGATGCGTTTTGATCTGAGTGCAGGCTTTCCTTTGGTCACCACCAAAAAGGTGTTTATGCGCGGCATCGTGCATGAGCTGTTGTGGTTTTTGCAGGGTGCTACCAACATTGGTTATCTGCTTGAACACGATGTGCACATTTGGGACGAGTGGGCTGATGAAAACGGTGACCTTGGACCCGTGTATGGCTCACAGTGGCGCTCGTGGCCAACACCCGATGGAGATCATGTCGACCAGATAGCGAAGGTTGTCGACAGCATTCGCAACAACCCGGACTCTCGGCGACACATCGTAAGTGCCTGGAATGTTGCTGAAGTCGACAGCATGGCTCTACCCCCTTGCCACACCATGTTTCAGTTTTACGTGGCCGACGGCAAGTTGTCCTGTCAACTCTACCAGCGCAGTGGCGACGTTTTTCTGGGTGTGCCTTTTAATATCGCGTCTTATGCGTTGCTAACCATGATGGTGGCGCAGGTGTGTGATCTTGAAGCGGGCGACTTTGTGCACACGCTGGGGGATGCGCACCTGTATTCGAATCACATCGAACAGGCGGACCGACAGTTGGCGCGCTCACCGTTACCGCTGCCGACTCTGGAGCTCAATCCGAAAATTCGTGACATCAACGGTTTTACCATAGACGACATCGTGCTCAAGAACTATGAGTGTGAACCCGGAATAAAAGCGCCTATAGCCGTCTAGAGCGAGTTATAGCTTACCAAGCCAATGGAAACTAACGTGAGCATAGCGCTGATTTGGGCGATGAGCCGCAATCGAGTGATTGGCAAGGACAATCGACTGCCCTGGCACTTGCCTGACGACCTGCAGTTTTTTAAGAACGCGACGCGTGGCGCGCCCATCATAGTAGGGCGGTTAACCTTTGAATCTACCGGTGGTGCGTTGCCGGGCCGAACCAACATTGTTGTTACCTCCGGCAGTCTTGATGCTGCTCCGCAAAGAGGTGCTCCGCAAAGAGGTGCTCCGCAAA
>CAZFIA010000017.1:0-15125 GCA_964519335.1 uncultured Pseudomonadales bacterium | reverse complement strand
TGCTCCGCAAAGAGGTGCTCCGCAAAGAGGTGCTCCGCAAAAAGCAGACAATGTCGTCCTAGCCCGCTCTATCGAAGAAGCACTAGACCTGGGGCGTAAGGATGCGGCAGAAAAAGATCGCGAGCGCTGTTTTGTTTGTGGCGGAGAGGCAATCTATGCGGCATCACTGCCTTTGGCCGATGAACTTCTGGTTACGCAAGTAGACGTAACACTCGAAGGCGATACCTTTTTCCCTGAGTACGATGCTGCTCCCTGGCAGTTAGTTAGTGAGCAAAAGCACGAGATAGACGAACGCCACGCCTACGCGTTTTCTTTCTTGCACTACAAGCGGCGCCCGCAGTGAAAGCGCTGGGCATATGCGTTAATCCCATGTCGGGGCGTGACGTGCGCCGGCTCGCTGGTCGAGCTAGCAATATGACGCATGAGGCGAAGCGCGACATTGTTGCGCGCATTGCAACGGGCGCCGATGCTGCCGGCGTAACCGATATATTTGTAACCCGTGAGCCCTTTCGAATTGCGTCTGCTGCTCTTGAGCAGATTACTCTGAATGCCCGGGTGCACGTTGTTGAGCACAGGCTTACAAACTCTGCGCTCGATAGCGAGCTTAGCCTTGCCGCTTATCTCGACGCTGGCTGTCGCAGTTTTGTATCGCTCGGAGGAGATGGTACAAATCGTGCGTTGGTGAGAACGCTGCAAAGCCAACACCAAATCAATCCCTCGGCAGGGATCGACAATGTTGTTCTGGTGCCGCTGTCTACAGGCACCAACAATGTCTATCCATTGCTTGCAGAGCCCACCATTGCTGGTCTTGTTGCAGGACTTTATGCCACTGATCGATTGCCGACTCCTAATTCTCCAGAAAATACAGAACGCGAGTTGGCGACACGCTCAAAAGTTCTGCATCTAGCGTTGCCAGATGGATCGACTGACATTGCGCTGATTGACGCGGTGCTGTTGCGCAATGATCACGTTGGCAACCTGTTGCCGTTCGCCGCCGACAAACTGGCGCAGGTTTTTCTATCGCGAGCAGAGCCAGAAGCTGTGGGGATGTCGCCCATCGGTGGTTATCTGGAAGTGGTTGGCGAGCAGCACGATCATGGCATGTTGGTACACCTGGGAGGCGATCAGCGACTAAACGTTCCGGTATCGCCGGGATTGTTTGCCGAGCTTTGCGTGGACTCTCATCAGCAGATTCCGTTTGCAACTCCGGTTCTGTTTCGTGGTCCTGGTGTACTTGCCTGCGATGGTGATCGCGACCATAAACTTGTGGAGGGCGCCACGGCCCGGGTTCAACTGCGGCGTGATGGCCCCTGGGTACCCCGGCTCACAGATGTCATGCGCTATGCAACCGAGATGGGTATCATGGCCGCAAATTTGCGAGTCCCTGGAAGTAGGCCTGTGAGCGAGTCCGTATGATTATCAAACCGCGTATTCGTGGCTTCATTTGCACGACTGCCCATCCCGCGGGTTGTGTCGCCAGTGTGCGCGAACAGATTGAATCGACCCGCGCGACTGGTGAGCTCGATGGGCCGAAACGAGTACTGGTGCTGGGAGCTTCTGGCGGCTACGGCCTGGCCTCGCGCATTGTTAGCGCGTTTGGCGCTGGTGCATCGACCATTGGTGTTTCGTTTGAGCGTGCACCGGCCGAAAAGAGAACAGCTACCGCCGGCTGGTACAACAACGCTGCTTTTGATGCTGAAGCCAAGAGCGCAGGCCTATATGCCAAGACGCTCGATGGCGATGCCTTTGGTGACGAGATGAAGCAGTCCGTCATCGATATCATTAAGAAAGATCTTGGCCAAATCGATTTGCTTGTCTACAGCCTGGCGTCACCCGTACGGCAACACCCTCGAACAGGTGTGTTGCACCGCTCCGTAATCAAGCCATTAGGTGAAACCCACCACGTTAAAACGATTAACGTAGAAAAAGGTGAGGTTTTTGAAACCGACTTTGAACCGGCTGATGAAGAAGAAACCGCGAATACCGTTGCCGTTATGGGTGGTGAGGATTGGGAGTTTTGGGTGGATGCTCTGAACGCAGCCGGAGCGCTTGCGGATGGTTTCTCTACGGTTTCTTACAACTACATCGGCAGTGACCTCACCTGGCCGATCTACTGGCAAGGCACGCTGGGCAAAGCCAAAGAAGATCTTGATCGAGCGGCGACTGCGCTGCGCGAACGTTTGTCGAATGTGCAGGGTGATGCCCGGGTTGCTACGCTGAAGGCTGTAGTTACCCAGGCAAGCTCTGCTATTCCAGTGGTACCGCTATACGCATCGTTGGTATTTAGAGTAATGAAGGATCAGGGCGTTCACGAATCAGTGATAGAGCACATAAATCGCCTGTTCCGAGACAAACTCTATGGCAAGGCTCGAGGGCAGTTTGATGAGACCGGGCGTATTCGCAACGACGATTGGGAGCTCACCGACAAGGTGCAAGACGCTGTGCGCGAGCTCTGGCCGAAAGTGACGACCGAGAATGTTCTAGAGCTTTCAGACCTCGAAGGCTTTCGTGCTGACTTTTTGCGCATATTTGGATTCGGCTTTGATGGTGTTGACTATGAGGCGGATATTTCACCCCTCAATGTCCCTGGATAAAAACCTTAGGCAGCGCGCCTCTTTGCAAATTTGATGTGACGGAGTAGGGTCAGACCCTTACGGATATCAGATTGGAAGCGCGAGCATGGCTGATTCGCCCAAAGACCTGCCGGACTCGCAGAGTCAAGCGCAGCAAAAAACTCAGGTTTCTGATTCAACGACGGCAAAAACCCAGATCGTTGATTCAACCACCGCAAAAACTCAAATCGCAGACTCAACCACTGCCAAAACTCAAGTCGTTGACTCAACTACTGCGAAAACTCAGTTAGCAGGCACCCCTGCATCGCAAACTCAGGTTTCCGATGCCAGCGCCGCGGAAACCCGGGTGTCTTCTGACCGTACAACTGTACAGCGGCCGTCTTCCCCAGCGGGTTCAGGGGGTTCCACGGTGCTACTCGGTGGCGAGACCACCGTTGTGGTGGGCGAAGGCCAGGTAGCCTCGGTTGCTGCTTCCCCTGAAGTTGAAGAGGAAGCCAGCGATGATCTTGAGGTAGGCGACGTTCTCAAAGATCGGTTTGTGATCGAGAAGATTATCGGCCGTGGCGGCATGGGTGTTGTTTACAAGGCCCGCGATCTGCGCAAAGAAGAAACCGAAGATCGCGATCCATTTGTTGCGGTGAAAGTGCTGGGCGAAGCCTTTAGGCGCGATCCGCGCATGGTAGTTGCGTTGCAACGCGAGGCTCGTAAGGCGCAGTCGCTGGCTCATCCGGCCATCGCGACGGTTTACGATTTTGACCGGGAAGGCGATCGGGTATACCTCACCATGGAGGTGCTTAAGGGCTTACCCGTTGATGAGGTGGTTAATGAACATCCGGATGGCATGGAACATGCCAAGGCGTTAGAAGTTGTCCGGGGGATGTGTCTGGGACTTGCTTACGCCCATAACAAGAACATCATTCATTCAGATTTTAAACCCGGTAACGTATTTCTTACGGGTGATAATCGTACCAAGATTCTCGATTTTGGCATTGCCCGCGCGGCGCCTGCGGGTACGTTCGGCAGCGCTAATCTGCAGAAGTACAATCGATCAGCGTTGGCTTCCCCAGAGGGTGGTGACGCCAGCAGTAAAAGTGGTGGCAACGAAACCGTATTCGATGCGGGGTCGTTGGGAGCGCTGACGCCGGCCTATGCAAGCTGTGAGATGTTTGAGGGCAAGGAACCTCATCCGGCAGACGACGTCTATGCATTGGCCTTAACCCATTACGAATTATTGACGGGCAAGCACCCCTTTGGAAACGCACCGGCCCCGGCAGCCCGCGACGCTGGTATGGTTCCCGCCCCCATTCCTGGGCTGCATCGACGGCACTGGAAGGCCATTCAAAAGGGGCTCGCCTTTGCGCGCGAGGATCGAAGCCAGCACGCTGCCGAATATCTGGGTGATCTGGACGGCAAAACCCGAACCAAGCTGGCGTTGGCTGCGACGGCGGTATTGCTCGTTGCAACTGGGAGCTATCTGGCCATGGACCAGGCGAGGCAGATTGAGGTGGCGAAGCCGGATGTGCCTTTTGCAGAGTTAGCTCAGAGTACTCAGGATAAGTTCTCCGACTGGATATCCTTCGGTGATGTGGCGTTGAGCTTTGACCCTCCTATATTTCGCGATGCTTTTGAATCCTATTTGTTTGCCTATGACCTGCATCCGCGCAACGCTTTGGCAGTCGCCAGACTCGAATCGTTGATAGAGCCCTATCTTGAGGCGGCCCGCGCAGAACCTGATCCATCGATCCGCAATACACTGCGAGAAAACATAGTTGCATTGGCCGAGCGGGACGATTTTATGCGCCAAAACGCTGTGTTGCGCAAAGCACTGAAGGATCTGGAGAACCTGTAGACGAGCCCTAAGGAACGGTCTAAACGTCTGGTTAGATCCTCTCCTGCTTTTTACAATTTGACTTGCAAACTGCGCGTCCTACAATGGGGCGTGCTATTGGCACCGGGTGATGTCAGGGATTGACACGAAAAGGTGAGATTTCACGCTTAAAGCGGAGTACCTCGTTTTTTTTCAAAAGGGATTCAGTGACCTATGTGTCGTTCGGCGGTTGGTCTTTCCAGTGATAGTCGTTACGTAGTATCTAATGCTCTGGGTGCCAGAGCACCGGGCAGACGGATTGCGCCGCTGCTACTTGGCGTGTTGTTGAGCGTTGTTGTTGCCGTGCCGGGTGTTGACGCCGCCAGCAATTCAAAGAACCGCAAATCAAAAGACAACAAAGCGCTGCAAGGCTATCGCGAGGTGGCCGATCTGCACGTTGTCGATTGTTTGCTCCCTGGCCAGGTGCGACGACTTGGCAATCGCACCTATCTAACTCCACGGCGTCCTGTCAAAACCACCGCGTCGGATTGCCGTACGCGTGGTGGAGAATATGTTGAGTACGACCGGGCTGATTATAAAACCGCGCTAAACGTTTGGATGCCCGCCGCCAAAGAGGGCGATGCGGATGCACAGAACTCTGTGGGAGAGATATTTGAGCGCGGTCTGGGTGGTGAACCCAATTATCCCGCGGCGCTTAGCTGGTACAAAAAAGCTGCCGCTCAAGGCAACGCTCGGGCCCAATTCAATCTGGGCACCCTTTATGAGCAGGGCAAGGGTGTTGAGAAAAATCAGCTAGAGGCCCTGAACTGGTATCGGCAAGCCTGGGGGCTTGCTGAAGATGATCTGGTGTTTGCATCAGCCGCCGCGCGTGAACAGGACAGTTTGCGAGCAGAACTCACCTCGGCACTTGAACAGAAAAATCAACAAGTTGAGCTGCTGAAGAAGCAGCTTGCGGATATGCAGGCGAGGTTGCGCGAATCGGCGACTTCCGCTGAGCAGGCAGCGCTCGAAACCCAGACGTTGCAGGGCCTTATCGACCAGCTGGAATCTCAGGCCAGCGAGAGTGCGGCCAAACTTGCGTCCTTGCCGCCGCCCTCAGTGGTTACTGTTGCGGCCGCTGAGGGGGGGTCAAATGCTGGGCCCAAAACTCGAGAACCTTTAGCCGCTGGTGATGCGAGCCCGGCATCGTCAAGTCCAGCCGAGGTTGCAGCAACCGAAAGGTCGTTCCGCAAGCTCAAGCTTGGGCGCTACTTTGCATTGCTCATTGGTAACGAGGATTACTCTAACCTGGAAGACCTGGACACGCCCCTGTCTGATGTTGCCCGCGCAGAAACAGTATTGCGTGACAAGTATGGCTTCAAGGTTTTTAAGATTGCTGATGGCGACAACGTTGCGGTGATGCAGGCCATTAACGACCTGAATAATGTGCTGAAGCCGGAAGACAACCTGCTGTTGTTCTATGCCGGTCACGGCAGCCGTCTTAACGAAGGAAAGAACGAGGTGGGTTATTGGTTGCCGACCAATGCCGAGCTGCCACCGCGCAACACCTACTGGATTCCTAATGAGTTTGTTACTGGCCATTTGGGACGCATCAAAGCCAAGCGCATTCTGGTGGTGGCGGATTCCTGTTACGCCGGTTTGCTGTCTCAGGAGCCCAGCTTTTTGTTGCTTGGGCAAAACGAAGCCAACTACGCCAACCTCGATTTCCTGCGCTTCAAACTAGCCAAAAAGTCTCGTCTGCTGTTGACGTCTGGCGGAGATCGCCCCGTGCTCGATGGCGGCGCCTCGGGTAGTTCGGTATTCGCCCGGGCCTTTCTCGATGAGTTAGAGGCCAATGAAGCCCTGATGTCGAGCCCGGGACTCTTTTTGAAGATTCGCGATCGGGTTGAATCTCTTGCGCGCGATGCAGATTTTGAACAACGCCCGGAACTGAAAACGATAAAAACAGCGGGTCATGAAGTCGGAGACTTCTTTTTTCTGCCTAAGAAACTCAGGTAGTACATAGAGAGAGCTAGGAAGCCAAAATGATTCAGGATGTAGATTGTCGAAATAGGAACAGAAATTGTTCCGTAATTCGAACAGGGTTTGTACAGCTGGTAACAGCCCTTTTATTGCTGGGTGCTTGGCCTGCTCAGGCGATTACCTTTGATCTGTTAGGTCAGTTCACCCGCTCGGAAGGTGCGGGTACCTTCGACCTTACTGTTCGGCTGACCGCCACCGCAGCCGAATCTGCAACTGGTACTTGCAGTGTACCCGTCCGCTTTTTTGTTGAGGGCTCTCCTCCGGGCGTTCCGTCAGCCGATGGCAGCGATTTCAATTTTGCCGGGCAGGATTTTGACTTGTCTTTACCCTCGGGCACTGGCGTCGATGTATCAGTCGAAGAAACCTTCACAGTCACGATCCTAGACGATGGGATTGTAGAGCCTGTGCTTGAGGGCTTAGTGATTGTTGGCGATGTGCCTAGCGCCTTATGTTTTGGGCAAAGGGTCGATAGCTTAAATGCCGGTCTGTTCATTCAGGATGATGATGCACTCATCTTCAGTTTTGGCCCGCCAGCGTCCGTTAGTGAAAGCCAGTCTATGCTCAGCACTAATCTTGTGTTGACTAACCCAGGCGCGGCTCCTCCAGGATTTTCTGCGTCGGTAACCTTTGTGGCGCAGGATGGAACCGCCGAACAGGGTAGCGACTATCAGCTGTTCGGTCTTACTGCGGACGCGATGTTCAATTCGCAGATGACCCAGTTCCCGGTTGAGATTGCCATCCTCGACGACACTGACCCGGAATCGGATGAGACGTTTCAAATCGTAGGAGGAAGCCCAAGCGCAAACGATGGGAACGGTTTTGATATCAACGTGAGCGTGAGTAACAGTTTTCAGGCAACCATCATCGACGATGATCAAAGCCAGGGCGGAGGCCCGATTGTGACCATTGGTTCAATGCTTGGCTTTACTTTTACCGATATCACCGTGTTGGAGGATACAGGGGTGGTGACGCTGAGTGTTGTGCCTGATTTCGCGCCTGCAGATACGGCTACTGTAGATTTCCAGTCAATTGCTGGATCCGCCCAGGAGTCGGCGGATTACTTGCCTGTCTCGGGCACTCTGACGTTTCCACCGGGCTCGGTGCAAGCACAAACTATTGAAGTGACGATTGTTGATGATGGAGACGTTGAGTCGGCCGAGACATTTTCTGTTGGTCTCCTTAATCCAATCGGTGGAACTATCGATCCGATGGCAGATTCTGTACTGGTAACCATTGACGATAACGACCCTAACTCGACCTCAAATCCAGTCCTCGGTTTTACGATAAGCGATATAAATGTTCTAGAAGACGTAGGTGTGGTAAATCTTAGCGTTACGCCCGATGTGGCGCCTGTCAACGCAGTGACTGTAGACTTTCAGTCAACGGATAGCTCAGCCGAAGCACCTTCAGACTATTCGCCGGCGGCAGGCACCCTGACTTTCCCAGCAGGCACCGTTGAACCGCAGACTATCGCTGTGATGATCGTTAACGATTTGGAGGACGAATCGGGTGAGGCTTTTCGCGTCGGGTTAATTAATCCCGTGGGCGCAACGATCGATTCAACCGCAGACTCTGTGTTGGTAGTCATTAGCGACAACGATACCGCTGCAGGCTCCAACATTACGTTAACAGGTGCTCCTGGCGAAACCGTTAACTTTATCTATGGAGGTGCGTTCGGTAATGCTGACAGGAGTACCCAGCAGCCCTTCTCTGATGTTTCAAGCAGCGGGACAGAACCGAATGTTACGGTGACTTATAGCGCGACGATACCTTCCACAGCGACGGCGGGTCAGAGCTTTAGCGATGTGGTGGAAGCGAATATTGATATGCCACCCCCGGTTGAGGCATTTATAACGATCAACGTTGTCACTGGCGCCACTTCCACAGAGTATGCCTTTGCAACAACTGCGGTTGATGTCGCAGAAGACGCAGGCTCTGTGGCACTTCAAATCATGCGCCTTGGCGATCTTTCGCTGTCGGGCTCAGTAACCTATACAACGGTTGGAGGTACCGCTGTAGGTGATGACGACTTCGCGCTTACGCAGGATACCGTGGCATTCGGGCCGGGTGAGGCTGGGCCAATTTCGGTAACTGTCGACATCATCGATGACGCAGACGTCGAAGCCACAGAGACTTTCTCCGTTGAACTAGTTAATCCACTGGATGGCACAATATCGGCCACCTCCGGGGTGGCAACGGTCAGCATCGCCGATAACGATCAGGCGCAAACCCCGCTGAATCCTGGCACGGTGCAGTTTACAGCGAGCGAAATCACGGTGGATGAGTCTGCGGGTACCGTCGACGTCCAAGTTAGCCGGGAAGGCGGCTCAGACGGCGGCTTTACCGTTAACTTTGATGCGCTCGAAGGTACTGCGTTGGAAGGTTCCGACTTTGCGCCGGCGAGTGGTGTGTTGGAGTGGGTTGATGGCCAAACAGACACTATGACCATCACCATTGAACTGGTGGCTGATACCGAGATTGAGGGAATCGAAGATTTCACTGTCGAGCTCTCCAACTTTGTTACCACCAGCAGCGGTGGTTCTTTTACCCCGGCATCCCTTGGCACGCCGACATCAATTACCATTTCGATTACTGACATTGGCCGCGATATCGCGGGTATATCCGGTCTCTCTGCCAATCAAATCGATATGGCACAATGGTTCGATGACAATTGTGACGCACTAATAAACAGCAATCCTAACGATCCGAATCAACAGGATTTGGCGACTATCTGCGCCAGTCTGCGTAGTGTTAACACAACCGATCAGCAGGTTCGAGATGGGCTAGATGCGGTGAACGCAGAAGAACTCGCAACTGCCGCCACCACTACTTTAAGACTGTTAGGCGATCAACATGGCAATCTGCAGCGCCGGCTTAACGGGTTGCGGAGTGGTGCCTCGGGCATCGATCTTGCGGGCCTCAATGTGACCATCGGCGGTCAGCAGATTAGTGGGGTCGTTCTTGAAGAGATGTTGGGAGGAATCTGGGGCGCCGCGGATGAACAATCCGATTTTGGGCGCTGGGGTTTCTTTGTCGATGGCAAGATCGACTTTGGTGAGCGTGACGAGAATGAGGCCAACAATGGCTACGATCTTGATTCCACGCTGATTACGTTCGGCGCAGACTATCGTGTGAGGGATAACTTCTTTATTGGTGGTGCTATAGGCTATGCCGATGCAGACATCGACTTTAATGGCGGTGGTGGTCTCGACTTCGAGGCATGGCGAGGTTCTGTTTACACCACCTACTTTGCATCCGAGCGCTACTACATTGATGGCCTGATTACCTATGGCACTACCGATTACGATTCGTCGCGACGCATCGTCTACACGGGTGCGGGCGGTTCGATCGACCGGACTGCAACAGGCTCTACGGATGGCGATATGTTCACTGCCGGATTTGGCAGCGGGTTCGACTTTAATAAGGGGGGCTTCACCTTTGGCCCTAATTTTGGTGCCTATTACTTTGACGTTAATGTCGATGGCTATTCTGAAACGGGCGCTCTTGGGTTAAATCTGGATATTGGCGATCAGAACGCCAAGTCGTTTACGGTGAACGCTGGTGGTCACGCAAGCTTTGTGATCAATACACCGGTGGGCGTCATCATCCCCAATGCTCGTTTTGATTTGGTACACGAGTTTGAAGACGGTGTAGAGCAGGTCGGCATACGCTTCGCTGCAGACCCGTTCACCAACGATCCGACTTCTCCATCCTCGCCCATCATTGTTCGCAGTGAGCAGCCAGATGAAAATTACTTTGTTTGGTCGGTTGGCGCTTCAGCCCAGTTTATCCGAGGGTTCTCTGGATTTGTGACTTATCAAAGTACGGAGGGTTTCTCGAATCTCAAACTCAATGAGATTTCTTTTGGCATGCGCTGGGAGAAAACCTTTTAGATGACGTCAGCTATTCACCTACGGGAAATCGGTTCAAGAGTCAGAAGGAGAGCCTGCCAAAACGGTAGTGCTGCCGCTGCTCGAGCTGATTTTGAGAGTGATGTCGCTCCCGCCTTCGTACAGGGTGATGCGAGATTTGGTGGGCAATACGGCCCGGTCGACCAACTGGCCGTTGAGACTAGTGCCGTTGCTGCTGCCCATGTCTTCGACGTACCAGGCGCCTTGTTGGATGGCGATGCGAACGTGGCGCCGAGAAATTTTGGGGTCGTCGATGTGCAGCTCGCAAGATTCGTCTCGTCCAATAGTGAAAGAGTTTGTGAAACTCTTCATACCACCCCGCCAGGTGGCAGTCAGTTCGCCGGGCGCGGTTTTCTGCGCGCCATAGGGTTCGCCAACCTTCTGGGTGCTGTTTGGAGTTCTACCCGGTTCAAGGCGGTTGTCATCGGCAAGGTCGGCGGGATCTCGATTGATGCCGCTTGGGGTCAATTCATAGAGCCAGGCAAGCAGGGCCACCACAGGCAACAAACCAAACGCGCCAATCACAAACCATCGAACCGATTCATCTGCAAGACCGAATGTGGGGAACAGCTCGGCGGCACCCATGGATGCACCCCAGGCGGTAACGGCGTAGAGGCTGACAACACGGAAAACCTTGCGGCGTTTGAGTTCGTCGAAAATAGCCATAGACGGTTATACGTAAAATTTATTGGTCGAGTGAGTAAGCGATTTCTCAGAAAGTTGGTTGTAGTAGTTCGATCCAATCGCCTAGTGCAATTAATTATTAACTTCTTCAGAGCTCCTGTCATCAAACTTAGAGCTCTTAATGTTTTGGCGAATGGATTGACACTGCACAGATGGAGGGGAGTCTGTTAATGGAAGCGCCGTATCAGGTTGCGATTGTTGGTTCAGGGCCGGCGGGGCTTTCTGCTGCCGCGCGTGCGGCTGCACGTGATCGTGAGTCAGGAGCAAGCCAGCCCAGTTATGTGCTGCTGGAAGCCTTCGAGCATTTGTCCAAGACGATCTATCGGTATCAGAAAGGCAAGCATGTTATGGCTGAGCCGGGGTACTTGCGGCTACGTAGCGATGTCGACTTTGACGCCGGCAAGCGCGAAGAAATTCTGGGCGTATGGGATCAGGCGGCTGATGATCAGTCGTTAAATGTTCAGTACGGCTCAGAAGTTACAGCCATCAAGGGCGAGCGCGGAAACTTTGAGCTGACGCTTAACAACGGGTCGGTGGTGAAGGCCGAGAACGTTGTGCTGGGCATTGGTACCCAGGGTAATCCGCGGCGTCTCGGCGTACCCGGCGAAGACTTGCCGAACATTCAATACCAGCTCGATGACCCGGCCGAATACAGCAACGAAACGATTATTGTGGTCGGCGCCGGTGATTCAGCGATAGAAAACGCGCTGGCGTTGTCCGCGCAAAATCAGGTCTACATCCTTAACCGAAAGGCAGAATTTGCCCGGGCCAAAGAGGGAAACCTCAACGCCATCTTGGCGGCTGCCAACAACGACGATGTCAGCCTTGGCTGCTATTACTCCTCCTCCATCGACAATATTGTTGCTAGCGAAGGAGACGATGCGGGGATGGTGGTAACGCTTGCTACCGCCGAGGGCGAAGAAGTCGTCCAGGCAGATCGGATCATCGCCCGGCTGGGCTCTATCCCTCCGCGCAAGTTCCTCGAAGGGTGCGGCATGACCATGAGTCATGAAGGCATGGACGCACTACCGGTGCTATCTGAGCATTACGAATCCAGTGTGCCCGGTCTCTATGTGGTAGGCGCTTTGGCAGGTTGCCCGCTAATCAAGCAGGCGATGAATCAGGGTTATGACGTTGTCGAATTTGCCAACGGTAACTTTGTTAAGCCAGCCGATCATGAGCTGATTGAGTTTCAGTTCGCAGGCATGCCTTTCGACCGTGATGCCGATGAGCTTATCAATCTGTTCATGTCTCGAATTCCAATGTTTCGGCAGCTAAGCGTTCTGGCTTTTCGTGAAATGATCATCGAGAGTTCTTTGTATGTCGGATTACCAGACGCCGATAGCATGGAAGACGCTGAGTTGTCGCTTGCTGAAGTGGCACAAAAGATTGCGGCTGACGAGGCTTATGCAAAAGCTCAGCCCAGTGTCACTAGAACGATACCCAAGGGCCACGAGTTTTACACCGAAGGCGACTTTGGCGTGTCGTTCTTTATGGTGTTGGATGGCGATGTTGTGCTTTCGTCCAAGAGCTATGCGGGTGGTGAGCGACGCCTGGGTCGGGGTGAGTTCTTTGGCGAGATGAGCCTGATCGCGGGACAGCCCCGTCCTGAAACCGCTGTTGCTGGCGACAACTGCATCGTACTCGAGACACCGCGTAGAACCATCCTCAAGTTGATTGCGTCTAACGACGCCGTTCGGGAAGGTATCGATTGGGTATTTATCGTCCGTGAGCTGCAGCGTCATTTTGCACCTGCCGCTACGGTAGAAGAACTGCGGCCGATTGCCGATGACATCAAACAGCACACGTTTAAGGCTGGGCAGAGACTCTGGGAGCCAGGTGATGACAGCGAGAGCCTGCATCTGATTCGCTCAGGCACTGTTTTGATGTTCAACGAGATCGACGGCAAGCGGAACCTCATTGCTGAGGAGCGGGCTGGTGAGATGGTTGGCTTTATGTCGATGTACAACCAGTCAACTCGAACAAACGTTGCCCAGGCTTCGGTCGCGACTGAAACCCTCGAAATCACCGAAGAGCAGTATCGGCGACTGATGAACTTCGACATGGAGCAGGAAGACATCGTCGACGCTCGGGCAAGTCGCGACTTGATGAAGTACTCCCAATGGGAGACCCGCCGCGAATCGTCGCAAGTACTCGAGTTTATGCTCGGCGATGGACTTGGCGAAGCGACAAACGCGTTGGTTATCGATGAATATCTATGTGTGGGCTGTGATAACTGTGAAACAGCCTGCGCGGAGACACATGGCGGTATCTCGCGGCTTGATCGCAAGTCGGGCAATACCATGGCGCATGTTCATATCCCGATATCATGTCGGCACTGTCAGCAACCGCACTGCATGAAGGATTGCCCACCTAATGCGATTCATCGAGCCACAGACGGTGAAGTCTTTATAGATGACTCCTGCATCGGTTGTGGAAACTGCCAAAGCAATTGTCCCTACGATGTCATTCGAATGGCACCAGAACCGGAACCAAAACCTGGGCTGTTTAGCTGGTTGTTGTTTGGAAGCGGTTCGGGCCCGGGTGAAGACCGTTCGGCGACGCCAGCTGCAGGGCAAGTGAAGAAAGCCAAGAAGTGCGACGCCTGCTTCGATGTGAAAGGGGGGCCTGCCTGTGTCGCGGCCTGCCCAACCGGCGCTGCTCAGCGAGTCAGTCCTAGTGACTTTGTTCGCATTATCGAGCGAGATGCTCTATGAGTCAGAATGCACTCGAATACCGGGGTGGGCGCTATCTCTGGGTAGCACTTGGGCTTTTACTGGTGAGTTTTGGGCTCTATTGGATGCAAGACTCAACAACGCCGCCCAGCGGAGGCACCTGGCAGGGGCTGACTCTGGGCATTGTCGCTGGTCTGCTCATTTTCTGGTTGAACTATCTTGGTGTGCGGAAGCGGCGTTATGGCAAAGGCGGTTCGCTACAAGGTTGGGTGAGCGCTCATGTGTATCTTGGCACCGCGCTTGTTGGCGTCAGCCTGTTTCACAGCGCTGGACAGCTCGGCTGGAACATTCACTCACTGTTCTTCTGGTTGATGATTGCAGTAATCATCAGCGGCATGTTCGGAATCTTCGGTTATCTGGCGTTACCTCGTCGTCTTTCATCGATTCGTAAAACTCGAAGTCGTGCGGAGAATTTGGAGGAGCTGGAGAGTTTGGAGCTGGCCTGTCTCGAGCGCGCAGCAGACTGTTCTGAGAATGTTTCCATGGCCGTAAGAACTGCGTTGGAACAAACCCGAATTGGTGGCGGTATTGGTCGGCAATTGTTGGGACGAGATCGATCTACATTCGAAGAAGAAACCAGTGAAGGTTCAAAACACCGAAGTAATGCGGATCAGCGACCTCTGTTGAGCTATCTGTCGCAGCAGAGTACGCAAACTCGTGATGCAAAGGAGACGACAGCGCTGCGTCACCTGTTGTCTTTAACCGCACGCCGGCAAGATTTACTGCGCCGAGTACGGCGCGATGTGCAGATGCAGGGCCTGCTGCAGATTTGGCTCTACGTACATGTGCCGCTTTCCATTGCCGTTTTGTTCGCTCTGATTGTTCATATTGTTGTCGTGTTTTGGTACTGGTGAGCCCATGGATCTGCTGATACGCGTAGCCGACGAGTCTGGCGGTCATAGTGATACCGAGCATTCTGTAGACAAGCTCATGCTTGGGTCTGCCAATGAGGCTCATATTCAGCTTCCCCTGTTGGATCTGCGGCACGCCACCCTGGTATCTGCCAAAGGTGGTCTGTTACTTCGCAGCATAGTTCGCGATGGCGTGCAGGTTAATGGCAACGTTGCGAAACAAGCTCTCTTGCAGGTAGGCGATCTGGTCGACCTACCAGGTGCGACTTTACATATCGAAGAGGCGCCAACTGGATTTGATGGCTTGATTGTCGTGCGCCGCGCCGCCGGACACACATCCAGTCTGTCTGCGCAAAAACTTGATCTGTCGGAGACCCTTCTAGCCAAGCGAGCTTTTGCCTGGTTGGGTGCGCTGCTAATAGTGGTGGGTATGTTTGTTGTACCCTTTTTGTTTTCGGGTGACCGGGCTGCAGATGCACCGATGGCTGCGCTGTTTTCGGACCAGGTCTGGACTTCAGGTG
>CAZFIA010000016.1:8565-42875 GCA_964519335.1 uncultured Pseudomonadales bacterium | reverse complement strand
TTATGTCGGTTGTGTCGGTTGTGCCGGTTGTGTCGGAGTTGTCAGGGCGATAAGCCACTTTCGCGAGCAGTGAGGTGAGTGGCACTGGCTGCACGTCGATGTGCAGATCGATGCGGTCGAGAATGGGGGCTGAAATGCGGTTCTTGTAGCGCTGGGCTTGCTCGGGAGGACAACGACAGTTGATTGGCTTGCAGGCAAGCCCTACCGGACAGGGGTTCATGGCCGCTACCAATTGAAAGCGGGCAGGATACTGCACGGCAAATCCACGCCGCGAAATTCGAATTCGGCCCGCTTCCATCGGTTCGCGAAGCGCCTCGATGAGGTCGCGGCGAAACTCTGGCATCTCGTCCATAAACAACACGCCGCGATGGGCGTAACTGATCTCGCCGGGTGCGGGAGGTGAACCGCCCCCGGTTAAGGCGGCGCTGCTTGCGCTATGGTGTGGCGCGCGAAACGGAGCGTTGCCTCCGGGTGGTGGGCTGAGGCCGCTGAGTGAGTAAATCTCTGCAACCTCAGCACAGCTCTTGGGGTTGAGCGGCGGTAGTAGATCCCGCAGGCACTCAGCCAACATCGTTTTGCCGGCACCCGGCGGCCCACTCATTAGCATATGATGCCCGCCTGCCGCAGCGATAGTGAGTGCTCGCTTTGCGCGGCTTTGGCCGATCACGTGGCGCAAGGGCTGTGATTTTCGCCAGCGGGCCTGCTGGGTTTTTTGCACCGGGGTAGACAGACTTTGCACTGCGGCAAGCTGATTGAGGTGGGAGATGAGCATGACGCACTCGGCCCCATTGTTAGCCTGAGCGTTGCCTGTTCGATTCCCGATTGTAGGTGCGTTGAATTCCTGCTGATTGTCACTGGGGCACAGTAGTTTGTGGCCGGAGTTGTGGGCTTCTCGGGCTGCAATAAGAGCGCCGCGGACAGGACGGACGTCGCCAAACAGCGACAGCTCACCCAGCAGATCGAGATCTTTCAGGCTCGCCGCTGGCAGCTGTGCACTTGCAACCAGAATGCCGGCCGCGATAGCGAGGTCGTAACGGCCGCCAGACTTGGGTAGTTCGGCCGGCCCAAGATTGACCACGATTCGGCCCGCCGGAAATTCGAACGCGCTGTTTTGGATGGCGCTTTTTACCCTGTCGCGCAGTTCACCTCCGGAGATGCCGGTGCTGGTGAAGCCCGGTAAGCCGCTGGGCAGATGAACTTCGACGCTGACCCGCGGAGCCTGCAGACCTAGCTGAGCGCGTGAATAGATAAGGGCGGTGGACATGCCGCCACTTTGGCAAGGTCCGCTGGGCTAGTCTGAGCGACTATTTCCCGGTTCATTGTGCGACGAAAGCCTTTTGACGTCTTCCCGCAGTTCCTCCACTTCCTGCTCCAGCCGCGCGAGTTGGGCCAGGTAGCCATCAAAGTCATCGCGGCGGAGAATTTGAAAAGGCTGGAGTACCGAATCCATAGCCTGGCTAATTTGCTCACGAAAACGATTCAGTGTGGAGGCCGGCAGCACTTGGCCCAGCACGTCGAGCACGCGAGCCACGAGATCTTCGAGCAGATTATCGGGTTTGTTCATATCGGGTGCCTGTTTTCTCTTGGCGCTAAGCTTGCGCTAAGTCGCTGTGCATAGAACGGTGCACAAAAGTGGATGACCTCATCGCACCTCTATTGTGCAATCATAAGGACGCTGCGAGGTTAGTGCTCTAGAATAAGGCGAAAGCCCGGAAGCGGTGCATGGCCTGCCCCATCTTTGGGCCGCTTGTTCGGGCCTTTTGTTTGGATCGGACGGACTGGTTCGATGTTTGGCATGGACCCTGCATCTCCTCTTTCGCGCTAACAGATCGCGCTAACAGATCGCGCTAACAGATCGCGCTAACAGATCGCGCTGACAGATCGCACTGACAGTTCACGCGTTGCATATTACGCCCTCAGGGGCGTGTTTTGATAAGAAGCTCAAACCAGGATTTTCTGACATGAAATTGATTACCGCCATCATCAAGCCCTTCAAACTCGACGACGTGCGCGAAGCGCTATCCGGTATTGGCGTGCAGGGTATGACCGTTACCGAAGTAAAAGGCTTTGGCCGGCAAAAAGGCCATACCGAGCTTTATCGCGGGGCTGAATACGTGGTCGACTTCCTGCCTAAGGTAAAAGTAGAGATCGCGATCGACGACGGTCTGCTTGAACAGGCGATCGAGGCCATTACCAACGCCGCCAACACCTCTAAAGTGGGCGATGGGAAGATATTTGTGGTGGATCTTGCCGAGGTCGTGCGGATTCGCACCGGCGAGACTGGCCCCGAAGCGGTATAAGCCAGGCTGTCAAATTGTTTTCTTCCTCTGTTTTCTTGCAGGCGGCGAATCCTGTTCTATAACTACTCCTGATCGGTTCTAACCCAGTGTGATGGAGTGCACGACAATGACTCAGGACAACCCTTCAGCGGAAGACTCAAGCCAACAGATTAAGGAGCAGGTGCAGGTGGACGCGCATAGCGTTCGCGCGCGTGAAGCCGAACGTGCCCTGTTACGGGCTGATATTGATGCCTTTCTTCAGGGCGGTGGCAAAGTCACCTCAGTTGCCGCCAATTTGCGCACCGATGCGCCCCGCAAGCCTCAAAACAACTACGGCAAGGGTCCGCTATAAAGCGTCTCGATTAGCTGACAAAAAAAGTCTCAGGTGCCTACACTATGGCACTTTGATTCCTAAGCTACTCGACACAGGGTTTTAACCCATGCGCTACCTGAGCACCCGCGGCAACACCGCGCCCATGGCTTTTCAGGATGCAGTGATTACGGGCCTGGCACCCGACGGCGGCCTGCTCGTGCCGGCATCCATACCAAATGTCTCGGACAAGCTCGATTACTGGCGTGGCCTTGGCTTTGTTGATCTGGCTGCAGAGGTTATGGGTTGTTTCATTGATGATATTCCGCCCGAAGATTTGCAGGCGTTGGTTGGGCGGGCCTACGCTTCCTTTGATCACCCAGAGGTGGCGCCACTAGTAGACTTTGCCGACCTGAAGGTGCTGGAGCTGTTTCACGGTCCGACCCTCGCGTTCAAAGATATTGCGCTGCAGTTTCTCGGCCAGCTTTTTGATTACACCCTGGGTAACCGGGGTGGAAGACTCAACATTCTCGGTGCGACCAGTGGCGATACGGGGAGCGCTGCGATTTCTGGTGTTCGCGGCAAGGGCAACGTCAACATTGCGGTAATGTTTCCGCGTGGCCGCGTAAGCCCTTTGCAGCAACTGCAAATGACAACCATTGCTGATGCCAACGTACATTGCTTAAGCGTTGCCGGTAGCTTTGATGATTGTCAAAGCATTATGAAACGCGCCTTCGCTGATTTACCGTTTAAGACTCAACACGACCTCGGCGCCGTTAACTCGGTTAACTGGGCGAGAGTGCTTGCGCAAGTGGTTTACTACGTATATCTGAGCCTCCGTTGCGATGAAGGCGATGGTGTGGATGTTAGTGTTCCCACCGGAAATTTTGGCAACATCTTCGCAGCCTATATCGCGCGCGAGATGGGGGTGCCTTTGGGCCGGCTGCTGCTTGGAACCAATGAAAACAACATTCTTTCGGTATTCTTCAATTCGGGAGATTACCGTCGCGGAGCCGTGCACCACACCCTCAGCCCCTCTATGGATATTCAAGTCGCGAGCAACTTCGAACGGTTCTTGTACTTTGGTTTTGGTCAGGACGGCAGTCGCGTTCGCAACTTCATGAGCCAATTTAACGAGGAAGGTGCCGCCAGTGTGCCAGCCGAGATGCTGCGCGATCAGCCCATCAGTGCAACGGCGATAGATACAGCGACAACCCTTTCTGTGATCGAGCGTGTGCACGCTGACCACGGCTATGTCCTTGATCCACACACGGCAGTCGGCGTTGCTGCGGCAGATGCGCTGGTACCCCCCAGCGGCCGCGAGCGGCCTCTGGTCTGTATCGCAACGGCTCATCCCGCGAAGTTCCCTGATGCGATTAGTAAAGCGTTGCCTTCCGTTAGCCCCAGCCATCCTCGGCTTGAAGAACTTAAGTCGTTACCAGAGCGCGTTACTGAGCTGCCGGCAACCGATGCTGCCGTCAGAGACTATATGGAAGCGAATCTGGGATAGCAGCGGTATTCTCAAGCTTTTTGTGCGTCCAGCGTTTCGATGACCCCCGGTAACTCCGCCAGTCGATTGACCTGAGCGTTGTAGTTCGGATTTTCTGGTGCGTCTTCTGGTGTGTTTGGGGCGCCGATATTTACCCATACGGCGCGCCAGCCGGCGCTTATTGCGCCATCGATGTCTTCGATCAGATGATCGCCAACGTGCACCACCTCGTTGGCGCTGCAACCGGCCCTGGCAAGCGTCTCAGCGAAAATTTTTGGCTCGGGTTTGCGCGCTTGAACCTGCTCCGGCGACATACTGAAATCAAAATAGCGCGCGATCGGCATGACTGAAACGTCTGCGTTGCCGTTGGTCAGGGCAGCCAGCGAATAGCGCTTTGCCAGAGTACCCAGCATGAGTTCTGCCCCCTCATAGAGAGTCACCGCATTGCGACCTTGCATGAACACCTTGAAGGCCTTCTGCGCCAACTCATCGGCGCTTGCCGGATCAACGCCACAGCGTACGAGCGCCTGATTTAGCAACAGTAATCGCATGTCCGAAATGTTGTATATGAGCTGGGGGTTTTGCTTGATAGCGGAGTTTCTTAGCTCCGTCATAACATCGCCGGTGATCTGCTCGCTGTAGTTGGTCACCCTGGAGTCGATCCAGGCGCGCATTGTTTTTTCGGCCTGGATGATGACCGGCATAACATCCCAGAGTGTGTTGTCGAGATCAAAGGTGATTAGCTTGATCATTCTGCTGGAGATTTATCGGTGCGTTTCTTTTCCCCGCCCGCCCTGGGGTGTGATTGGTCGTACACCTTTGCCAGATGTTGAAAATCCAGGTGGGTGTAGATTTGGGTGGTAGATATGTCGGCGTGCCCCAGCAGTTCCTGAATTGCCCGCAGATCGCCGCTGGATTCGAGCAAATGGCTTGCGAAGCTGTGGCGCAACATGTGTGGGTGTAGTTCGCTGGTGCCCAAATGAGCTTGGCCCCAGCGCTTTAGCCGGGTCTGCACTGTGCGCGGACTGATGCGCCGATTGCCACGCGCAATAAAAATTGCGCCCTCTGTTCGCGGCAGACCGGTTTTTGAATCTTGAGTAGCTTCCAGGTAATCCTTGAGAGCATCTACGCAAGCTTTACCCAAAGGAACAACGCGCTCCTTGTTGCCTTTGCCAAGAACGCGGATGAAACCATTGTCCAAATCCAGATCGGGAAGATCGGCGTCTACCAGTTCGCTGAGTCGCAATCCGCTGCCATAAAGCAGCTCGAGCATTGCCAGATCGCGCAGCGCCAGGGGATCATCCTTGCGGTCGTTAACAAACAACGCAGCAGCTCTATCTACATCCAGGTTTTTTGGCAGTTTGCGTTGGGGTTTGGGCGCCTTTACGGAAGCGGTAGGATCAGTGAGTGAAGGATTGTCTCGTTTGCAGAATTTGAAGTAAGTGCGCAGGCTCGAGAGGTGCCGGGCGATTGATCGAGCAGACAGACCACGCGCGTGCAGTTTAGCTACAAACTGCTGTACTAACTCTGCGGTTGCCTGAACAGGCTCATCGAGTTCAGTGAGTGTGCAAAAGAGTTTTAGATCGCGCTGGTAGGCGGCGACTGTGTTTAGGGAGTAGCGGCGCTCGTACTCAAGATACTCATAGAAGCGCTCAAGCGACGCCATAATCTAGCCGGGAGAATCCGGCGTGCGCAGTAACCGTTGCACGGTAACGTCGACCAGCTCGCCTATAAAATCTACAAACAGCATGCCCATGTCATTGCTGAAGCGTTCTCGGTTGTCGCTGCCAATCGCGAGCATGGCGTTACTGTTTGCCAGGGGGATGAGCACTGCCGAGCCTTCGTCTCTTGATTGTCTATTCGGAAACAGTTGATCGAGTTCTCGCGTGCGTAGTGTCACGCAGCGTGCAGCGTTTGGATCAAACAGTTCGCTAAGCGGGTACTTTTCGGTCCACCTAATCATGCCTCGGCCAGTGCCAGGGTTACCGAGTACATAGCAGGCCAGGTGGTCAGCAGCAAAAGCTTGCACCAGATCGGTTTCGAAAGCGGTGTTCAGGTCTTTCTGAGACTCTGCGCGTTGCAACGTAAGACTTAGCGCGCGAGTTTTCTCGAACAGCGCGTCGTTTGTTTCTGCATTGGCAAGCAAAGCTTGCAGTCGGCCACGTAGATCGGAGTTGCGCTTGCGAAGTAAAGTTGCCTGACGCTGGGCGAAAGAGATCGTAGAGCCGCTCTCGCTCGGCAACGCAAGAACGGCCAGCAGCTCGGGATATTCCAGAAAAAAGTCGGTGTGGGTGCGTAACCAGGCGACGACTTCTGTCGCATCTATAGGAGCGACCCCGGCTAGTTGTTGTGATGCATCCGCTGTTAGTTTTTGTGATGCATCCGCATTGCCAGAATATTTTGAATTTTGCACTCTATTGTCTCTTTTGTTCACGCAGAGCCTGCAAAGAATTGGGGTCGATCACAATTTAAATTCGCCGCGAAACACAGTGGCTGTCGGGCCGAGCATCTTAACCGGCTCACCGGGCCCATTCCAATTGATGCGTAGTTTGCCGCCTGGCAGCGAGATTTTTACCCGGCTGCCAAGTTTGCCGCGAATAACTCCCGCAACCATCGCCGCGCAAGCGCCCGTGCCGCAGGCCCTGGTTTCACCGGCACCGCGCTCGAATACCCGCAGCTTGGCAAAACTCTGGTCGATGTACTGGCAAAATCCTACGTTGACGCCCTCAGGAAACAGGCTGTGGGTTGCGATTTGGTGACCCGCGGCATCGAGTGGTGCCTTCGATACATCGGCAACTTCGATGACGGCATGAGGATTGCCCATTGAAACGGGGAGAAACTCAAAGTTCTCGTTGTTCACTTCGACGCTCCGCAACTCTGGTCCAGGGTGCTCCGGCACGCCCATGTTGATTTCAACCAGTGCGTTGTCTTGCATTGTGGCAGTGATAGGCCCAGTGCTGGTTTGTAGCCGCAGATGTTTTTTTACGGTTAAGGAGTTGTCTAGCACAAAGCGCACAAAGCAGCGCGCCCCGTTACCGCATTGTTCAGCGAGACTGCCATCAGAATTGTAGATGGTGTAGTTGAAGTCGATATCCGGTTGGGCAGGAGGATCAACGATCAAGAGTTGATCGAAACCCACTCCGGTGCGTCTGTCGCCTAAAGCTTTGATGCGCTCTGGCGGGAGCTCGAAATGCTTGCTGACGCGATCAAGCACCATGAAGTCGTTGCCCAGTCCGTGCATTTTGCTAAAACGAATACGCACGCTAGGGCTCTTTGTTCCGGGCCGAAAGAGCAGCACGTTCCGGTGCCAGTAAATCGGTTATCGTTTCTCGGTTGCGGATGGCGTGATGGGTTCCCGCATCTACAAGAACTTCTGCGGCTCGGGTGCGGCTGTTGTAGTTAGACGCTTGCACCATGCCGTAGGCGCCGGCTGAACACACAGCCAAAAGGGTGCCTTCGGCCAGCGCCAACTGTCGATCATGGGCCAGAAAATCGCCGCTTTCACAAACCGGGCCCACCAGATTCCAGGCTGCGACATGCGCATCGTCCGGCGCTTCGCTGACGGGCGCAACATGATGAAATGCCTGGTAGAGCGCGGGCCTAATCAAATCGTTCATTGCGGCATCTACCACCGCGAAGTCTTTGTAACCCGGCGCGGGACTGGGCTTTAGGTATTCAACGCGAGTAAGCAGCACGCCGGCATTGGCAACCATAAAGCGGCCGGGTTCGAGCATAAAGTGCAGATCCCGACCCTCCATGCCCTGAGCGATGGCCTTGCCGTAAGCCGTGGGATTCATGCCTGGGGTACCGTCGTAATCCACACCCAAGCCACCACCAAGGTCGATGTGTTTGATGGTTATGCCATCCTCCGCAAGCTCGTCAACGAGTTCGAGCATTTTTGCGAGCGCTTCGGAAAAGGGCGCGAGCTCGGTAATCTGCGAGCCGATGTGGCAGTCGATGCCGACAACATTCAGTGCATCACTTTGCTGCGCGTGTTTATAGAGCTCACGAGCTTGCTGAGCAGGAACGCCAAATTTGTTTTCCCGCAAACCGGTAGAAATGTACGGATGCGTTTTGGCGTCTACTTCAGGGTTAACGCGTATTGATATGGGGGCTCGCACGCCAAGCAACTTTGCGCGGGACTCGATACGCATAAGCTCGGCGGCGCTTTCAACATTGAAGCAGTTGATTTTTGTCTTGAGCGCAAAGTCGATTTCATCCGTGCGTTTGCCGACACCTGAAAACAGAACCTTGTTGGCATCACCGCCAGCCTCTAGAACCCTGACAAGTTCACCGCCCGATACGATATCGAAGCCAGCGCCCAGCTCGGCAAATAGCTCAAGGATGCCTAGCGTTGAGTTCGCCTTGACTGAGTAGCAAATGGTGTGGGGTACGGCACTCAGTGCGGCTGCGAGCTCGGTGTAGCGAGCGCGCGCATAGCTTGCCGAATACACAAAGCAAGGCGTGCCGTAGCGGTCTGCGATCTCAGTCAGATCGACGCCGTCCAGCGTGCTCAAGCTCGCATCGGCTGCTGCTGTGGAGTTGGCGGTGTTCATGGGGACTCAAGGACAGAGACGAGGACGGCGCTTGGGGCTAACCTCGCATTTATTATCGTATTTGAGCGGTCTGCGCGCGCATCAGAAGGCGCTCCGGGAAGCTCCAGTGGGCCTTTTTGGCCGCAGGTGGCAACCAGAGTTGTCAACACAAACACCAGCGCGAGTCGCACGGCTGCCTCTCCTGCAATCATGGGTCGGCAAGTATACGCGCCTCTCGCGCTTGTGCTATTGCCCTTTGCTGGCCGCCAGCCGGTCGCGTCCGCGCTGCACCGCCTCGTGCACCTGGGCCGGGGCCGTGCCACCGAAGTGATTTCGGGCGTTTACCGAGCCCTCAAGCGTAAGAACGGCATAAACATCGTCACCGATGCTTTGATTGAAGGATTGCAGTTGTTCGAGACTTAGCTGCGACAGCCTGAGGTTGTTTCCTATGGCGAAAGCGACGGCCTGTCCTACACAGTCGTGGGCGTCGCGAAACGCAACGCCCCGGCGTACGAGATAGTCGGCCAGGTCGGTGGCGGTTGCGAAGCCAGCCTCGGCAGCCGCGGCCATTGGGGCTTCTTTTACGGTGATCTCGCCGAGCAAGCCGGCCATGGCCCGCAAGCAGTCGCCGAGGGTATCTATGGCGTCGAACAGCGGTTCCTTATCTTCCTGGTTATCCTTGTTGTAGGCGAGTGGTTGCGATTTCATGAGCGACATCAGGCTCACCAGATGACCAACCACCCGGCCGTACTTGCCGCGAATCAATTCGGGCACGTCCGGATTTTTCTTTTGCGGCATGATTGAAGAGCCGGTGCAGTAGCTGTCCGAGAGTTCAATAAAGTCGAACTGCTGGCAGCTCCACAGCACAAGCTCTTCACACCAGCGCGACAGATGCAGCATGGTAAGGCCTGCGGTGCTGCAAAATTCGATCGCAAAATCTCGATCAGATACGGCGTCAAGAGAGTTTTCGGCAACGGCTTCAAAGCCAAGTTCTGCTGCGGTTTGTTCTCTCAAAATAGGGAAGGTGGTGCCGGCGAGTGCGGCGGCACCCAGCGGCGATCTATTGGTCCGCTTGCGGCAATCTTGCAGGCGTTCGCGATCGCGCATCAACATCTCAAACCAGGCCAATAGATGGTGGCCAAATGTAATGGGCTGAGCGGTTTGCAGATGAGTGAAGCCGGGCATTACCGTGCTCTCATAACGCTCGGCCTGATTGAGCAGGATGCCTAGCAGGGCATCGATCGCAAGCGTCAGGTCGTCAATGCTGTCGCACAGGTAGAGTCGGATGTCAGTCGCTACCTGGTCGTTGCGTGATCGCCCGGTATGGAGCTTTTTGCCGGTCTCACCAATAAGCGACGTCAGGCGCGCTTCGATGTTCATATGCACATCTTCCAGCGCAACCGACCAGTCGAACTCACCCGCCTCGATTTCTTTCTCGATCGCCTCAAGCGCTGCACAAATGGAGTCTCGCTCCCCAACCGTGAGTACCCCTGCCTCAGCGAGCATATTGGCGTGCGCCTTGGAGCCCCTTATGTCCTGTTTGTAGAGGCGTTGATCGAAGCGCACCGACGCCGTGAACTCCTCTACAAAGGTGTCCGTTGGGGCCTGGAAGCGCCCGCCCCAGAGTTTACTGTCGTTGCTCATAAAATTGGCCCATGGGGCTGGTGCGATTGGTTCGGTAAAAGTATAACAATGCGTGCACCCTGCCAGAGACCAGACCACTGAACGATTCCGCGCAAGCGCCCACCGAACATTTCCGGGTACCGCAGCTGTGCAATGTGGCAGCCCTCACGGTGGTTATTCTGGTGGCACAGCTGCTGGTCCTGGTATTGCTTTTGGCCGGCGGTGAGATTACGTGGGCGCGCTTTGCGTTGCTTTCGTTGTTTGTCCAGTGGGTCGCGCTCACCAGTGCCGGGATGCTGTGCTTTTTCCGGCCCATATTTCTCCGGTTTACGCTCCTGCAAGGCGCTGGACTTGCGTTTCTGCTAGTTATGTTGTCGACGCTATTGGTGGGTTTGGTAAGCGATCGGGTTGTGGGGGGTGATCTTTCTACCCGTATCGATTGGGGAGGAATTGGCCGCCAGCTGGCCAGCGCCGGCATTATTACGGGCATGGTATTGCGCTACTTTTACGTGCAGCAGAGGTTGCGCGAACAAGAACGCTCCGAGCTGCAATCCCGCATTCAGGCCTTGCAGTCGCGCATTCGGCCGCATTTTCTGTTCAATAGCATGAACATTATCGCAAGCCTAATCTCGGTTGATCCCGAGACAGCGGAGACGGTAGTAGAAGACCTGTCTGCGCTGTTTCGAGCCAGCCTCAACGAGCAGGGTAATCAAGTGCGATTGTCGGAAGAACTCGCGTTGTGCAAACGCTATGTGCGCATCGAAGGATTGCGCCTGGGTGATCGACTTGAGATGGACTGGCAAATCGAAGACGTTCCCAAACAGCTCCATGTGCCTCTGCTTACGTTGCAGCCGTTGCTCGAGAATTCCATCTACCATGGCATTCAGCCGCTGCCAGAAGGCGGCAAAATAACGCTGCGTTTGTGGTATGAAAATGGCCGGGTGTTTGTCGAAATCAGCAACCCTATACCGCAGAAAAGCGGGGTAGATGGAGTGCAAACGGCTACCGAAGGCAATCGCATGGCGCTGACCAATATTCGGTCGCGACTTGAGGTGCTGTATGGCCCCACCGCCTCACTTACTGCTGTTGAGGAGAACGATCGGTTTGTGACCTCGCTGAGTTATCCTTACGCTTTACATACTAAGCCTTGAGTAGATCGGGGCCTGAACAGATAACGGTGCGCAAATGCAGGTACTAATAGTTGACGATGAGCAGCTTGCCCGCGATCGGCTGGTGCGCATGGTGTCCGATCTCGATGGCCATAGTGTGATCGGTGAAGCGGGTAATGGCGTGGAGGCCGTTGAGCTTGCGGGTCGCGATAGGCCCGATATTGTTCTGTTAGATATACGTATGCCGGGCATGGACGGCCTGGAGGCGGCGCGACACCTGCTGCAACTCGAAGAGCCGCCAGCGGTTGTGTTTTGCACGGCTTATGAAGAACACGCCATCGAAGCATTTGATGTGCAGGCCGTTGGTTATCTATTAAAACCTGTTCGCAAAGACGATCTGTCCCGGGTGCTTGCTAGCACTCATCGCCTGAACAAAGCCCAACTTGGTGCTCTTGATGAAGGCGGTGATCGTCGATCACATATTTCTGCTCGCACCCGACGCGGCATAGAACTCGTTCCGGTACACGAGATTTGCTTTTTCCAGGCCGATCAAAAGTATGTGACAGTGCGCCATCTAGGTGGCGAACTAATCATCGATGAAACCCTGCGCGAGCTCGAAGAAGAGTTTCGGGACCTGTTTATTCGTATTCACCGCAATGCCCTGGTCGCAACCCGCGCTATAGAAGGCATAGAGCGCAACGAAGGAGGCCACCATCGCGTGCGTATGAAAGGGATAGAAGATCAGCTTGAAATTTCCCGGCGCCACGTCTCGGGTGTGCGCAAGTTTGTCCGCGGCATGTAGCCCAGCCAGCAACCGAAGCTTTGAGAAATTCATCAACAAAAAGACAGCTCACCATTGCTACTCGCGAGAGCGCGCTAGCGCTTTGGCAAGCGGAGTTTGTGGCCCAGCGCCTGCGAGAAGCTAATCCGGAACTGCAGGTAAATATTCTGGGGATGACGACTAAGGGCGATCAATGGCTTAGTTCTCCGCTTAGCGAAGTGGGCGGTAAGGGCTTGTTTGTTAAAGAGCTGGAACAAGCCATGCTCGAAGGTCGGGCCGATATCGCCGTTCACTCCTGCAAGGACCTGCCTGCAGAGTTACCCAATGGGTTCAAGCTCGCGGCGACCGGCTATCGCGCTGACGTGCGCGATGCGCTGGTGAGCCCGCGCTTTGGCACCCTGGCAAACCTCCCTGAAGGGGCCGTTGTTGGCACCAGCAGTTTGCGTCGCGGATCGCAGTTGCTCGCACGCCGTCCCGATCTGACCCTTAAGCCGGTACGCGGCAATGTGGGTACGCGTCTGGGCAAAGTTGATAGCGGCGAATATGACGCATTGGTTTTAGCGGCTGCGGGATTGGATCGTTTGGGGTTGGCTGAGAGGGTGACCGAGCACTTTGCGCCGGCAGACAGTTTGCCCGCAGCGGGTCAGGGTGCACTGTCAGTTGAGTGTCTTGCCGCCGCCCCGAATTGGCTGTTGCAGACACTTGCGCAGCTAAACGATGAAGAAGTGGCGACTTGCGTGCGTGCTGAGCGGGCGGTGAGCCTTGCGCTAGGCGCCGATTGTTCGATGCCGCTCGCTGCCCACGCGCGTCTTGTGATGGGACAAATTGAGCTAGAGGCTCTGGTTGGGGCGCTGGATGGCAGTTTGCTGGTTCGCGCAAGCGAGACTGGCTCGAGCGAGGATCCGGAGACACTAGGCCGCACCGCCGCCGAGACGCTCCTGGCTAAGGGGGCCGAACCGCTAATGGCCCAGGCCCGAGAACGGGCCGAAGAACTAGCGAGAAAAAGAGCCATGGCCGCCAACAAGTGAGAGCTCTAATCACTCGTTCGGAGCCGGGAGCGAGTCGCATGGCGCAGGAGATGGCAGCGGTAGGCGTCGATAGTTTCGTCTGTCCCCTGTTTGCTCCCCAGCCGACGCATCTGCCGCGGCCCGATGATTGTTTCGATAAGGTAATTTTTGTTTCAGAACATGCAGTTACCTATGCAGTTGCCAACCCGGGTGAGCTGGTCGATGCACTTGCTGCGGGAGCAGAGTGGTATGCTATCGGCCCGGCAACCGCCGCGGCTCTAAGGGCTCATTTTTCCACTGATCTCCGCGTACCAGAACTGGCGCGCAGTGAAGGCTTGCTTGAAGAGCTTGGGTTGCAGGCTCAGGCGCTTCAAAATGGCCAACGAGTGCTGCTGGTTGCAGGTGAAGGCGGGCGAGCACTGATTGCAGACACGCTGCGCGCACGAGGTGGTTTGGTTCACAGCTGGCTGGTTTACCGGCGGGTTCCGGTTTCTATAGACAAGATCATAGAAACCCTTGGAGACACCGGGCGCGAGGTCGATGTGTGTGTGGCATCTAGCGGCGCAGGTTTAGAGTTACTCGCTAGTGCCTGGTTTGCCTCCGGCGGTGGCGCTGAGGTTCCGGTCTGTGTACCGTCGCCGCGAATTTTGGAGCTGGCGAAAGCTCTGGGATGGCAAGCCCCGGTGCTCTGCGATGGTGCAAGTGCCCGGGCAACGCTTAGAGGCCTTGTTGAGGCAGGTTTGCTGGATGCAAACTTGCCTGGTTCAGATGAAAGAGAAAGATGAAAGAGAAAGTTAACAGTACGGAAGAGAATCGGCGCGATGACTGGAGATAACGACATGTCAGATACAGAAGGCGGTAATTATCAGCGGCCCGAAGACGACTTCTCAGAGTCGGGGGCAGAGTCGGAGATCGCACAAGACAGTGTAGAAGCCCAAGACAGTGTAGAAGCCGCTCCCGCGGCCCAAAAAATGCCGTCGCGGTTACCTGGGTATCTGGGTCTGTTGTTGGGATTGGGAGCGCTTGGACTCGCCGGCTATCTCTACTATTTAACGCAGCTGCAAGACCCGCTGGCGCCTTTCGAGAAGCGCATCGCAGAGATTGCGACTAAAGCCGAAGAGAACAGCGGCAAGGTGTCTTCAGAGGCAGACGCGTTGCGACGGGAGTTGCAAACGTCCATTCAAACAGCTACTAAATCCCAGACCGATGCGGCCGACAGTCTGCGCTCCGAGATCGCCGATCAACAAGAAAACCTTGAGGCGGCTCAGGCGGCGCTGGCCGAATCTCTCGGTGCATCTATTAACGCGCAACCGCCGACTAGTCGCGACTGGAAGCTTGCAGAAGCCGAATACTTGCTCCGCATAGCAAATCATCGGCTGCTAATGGAACGTGATGCGCTCACGGCAGGTCAGCTACTGACAACGGCCGATAAAATCCTCGCAGATCTTGGCGACTTCTCTGTGTTCGATGTTCGGGCGCGCCTTGCTGACGAAATACTTAGCTTGAAGTCGCTCACTGGCACAGATTTACAGGGCCTGTATTTGCGACTGGAGTCGCTCAAGACCAACGTCGAATCACTGCCGGTCCGCTTACCCGAATACTTGCAGGGCACCGCCCCGGGCTTTGGCGGAGAGGGAGGCGGAGAAGGAACTGCATCTGCAAATGAAGCAGGCTCCGGCAGCACCGGAGTTGCCGAGCAAACAGTCTGGCAAGAGATTGGTAGCCGGCTCTCTGCTTTCTATCAGTATCGTAAGATTGACGAGTCTGAAACTCAGCGCGCACTTCTGAGCCCAGATCAGTCCACTTACCTCGAAATGAATTTGCGGTTGATGCTGGAACGTTCGCAGCTTGCCCTGATGCGCCGCAATCAACTTGTGTACGAGCAATCGCTCACCACGGCAGAAGAATGGATTGGCGAATACTTCGACACCGCGGCACCTTTGGTCACGCAAACGCAGAGCGAACTCGCTGACTTGCTGGAAATTGAACTCGAACTGCCTGTCCCCGATATCTCTGGCTCGCTCACTGCACTGCAGGCCATCAGCAGAGGTGATGAGGAATGAAAATTCTGGTTGGCGTGATCCTGATTGTCGCGGCCCTCGCGCTTGCTGGTTTAGCCGGCACGTTTATGGTGCGCGATCCTGGTTTGGTCGTGTTGTCCTACGGTGGCCACATGTTTGAGACCGGACTGTGGACGTTCCTGATGGTGCTGGTGGCCTTCTGGCTGCTTCTTCGGCTTATATTCAGCACCCTGGCCTCGTTACTTTCCAGCGGTAAGATTTTTGGCCGCTGGACGGCGAAACGCCGGCGCGGCAGTGCCAAGCGTCAGACGGAGCAAGGTTTGCTGCTGATGGCGGAAGAAGAATGGTCCGATGCACGTAAGTCTCTGGTCGGGGGCGCAAAAGGCGCGAGTACGCCTTTGCTAAATTATCTGCAAGCGGCTTATGCCAGCAACGAGCTGGGTCAAACCAAGCGCCGTGACGACCTTTTGGCGAAAGCGATGAAGGAGACGCCAGACGCTCAGTTCGCTTTAGATTTGGCTGCGGCCAGGATGCAGATAGGTGGTTCTTCGGGCGTCAAAAAAGGCGGTAAAGAGAGTGCCGCAGATAGTGAACTCGAATCAGGGCTCGAAAAACTGCTCAAGTTGCGCGATCAGGCCCCCCGGCATCAGATTGTTGCGGAATTTATCGCCCGTGCTTACGAGAAAAAGGCGGACTTCTCAGCTCTTGAGTCACAGCTTGCTGATGTGAAACGTATGCGCAAGGAACATCCAGAAGATGTCGAGCGTATGGAAACTGCAATTGCACGCTACAAGATACTGGGTGCTTTCGAAAAAGACGGTGACGCCGCTGGTGCGCTTGGCGCGTGGAAACGCGCGTCGAAAGGAATTCGTCTTAATCCTGCACTCGTGACCGAGGTTGCCAGCACCTTAGCCTCTGGCAATGCTCTGCCTCAAGCGGGTGAGTTGCTTGCTGATGCCCTGGCAGAAGAATGGAACCCGGATTGGTTACGTCAGTTTGTGAATTTACCCGGTATCGAAGGTGAACAGGCAAAACAGGCCAGCAGTTGGTTGAAGAGTCACGGCAAGGACGCGCAGGTTCAGCTGCTTGCTGCCCGCGCCGAAGCTGCCAAAGAGAATTGGGCGAAGGCCAAGGGGTATGCGCAGAAGAGTGAGGAGCTAGCGCCTTCCGCTGAGGCGCGCGTTGAGGTGGCCCGTGCAGAATTAGCGCTTAACGAGAGCGCTACAGCCGTTGCCCCAGAGACTTCCGATCAAGATGACCAGGAAAAGCCCGAAGAAGCGGCCTAAGCAAGTAGCCCAAGCAAGCTGCCCAAGCAATATAGGGGCTAATTACTTCCCACGCATGGAGTTAAAGAACTCCTCGTTGGTCTTGGTATCTTTCAGCTTGTCGATCATGAACTCAATGGCCGCCATATCGTCCATATCGTGCAACAGTTTGCGCAGAATCCAGACCCGCTGTAGCTCTTCTTCACTCATTAGCAATTCTTCGCGACGTGTTGCGGAGCGGCGGATGTTGATTGCCGGGTAAACCCGCTTCTCTGCGATTTTGCGTTCGAGATGCAGCTCCTGGTTACCGGTGCCCTTAAATTCTTCATAGATCACCTCGTCCATCTTGGAGCCCGTGTCTACCAGAGCGGTGGCGACAATAGTCAGGCTCCCGCCTTCTTCGATGTTTCGCGCCGCGCCAAAGAAACGCTTGGGCCGTTCCAGGGCGTGAGCATCAACACCACCGGTGAGCACCTTGCCCGAAGACGGCACTATGGTGTTGTAGGCTCGTGCCAGGCGCGTAATAGAGTCGAGCAGAATGACCACGTCTTTCTGATGCTCAACCAGACGCTTCGCCTTCTCGATCACCATCTCGGCAACCTGAACGTGTCGCGAAGGCGGCTCGTCGAAGGTACTGGCGACTACTTCGCCGCGAACCGAGCGCTGCATTTCGGTCACTTCTTCCGGGCGTTCGTCGATCAGCAACACAATAACTGTCACATCGGGGTTGTTTGCCACAATCGATTGCGCGATGTTTTGCAGCATTAAGGTTTTACCCGCCTTGGGTGGCGACACAACCAGTGCGCGCTGGCCCTTTCCGATCGGCGCAATTAGATCAACGATTCGGGCGGACAAATCTTCGGTACTGCCGTTACCACGTTCGAGCACCATGCGATCATCGGGAAACAACGGCGTTAGATTCTCGAATAGAATCTTGTGTTTTTTGGTGTTGGGTTCGCTGACGTTGATCTCGTCAACTTTCAGTAAAGCGAAGTAACGCTCACCGTCTTTGGGGGGCCGAATCTTGCCGGCGATGCTGTCGCCGGTGCGCAGGTTGAAGCGCCTGATCTGGCTGGGTGACACGTAAATGTCGTCTGGCCCTGCTAGGTACGAGCTGTCGGCGCTGCGCAAGAAGCCAAAACCGTCTTGCAGTATCTCCAGCGTGCCGTCGCCGTAGATGTCTTCGCCGTTTTTTGCCTGTTTTCGCAGGATGGCGGCAATCACTTCCTGCTTGCGCGTGCGCGCGAGATTTTCCAGGCCCATTTCTCGGGCCATATCGATTAGTTCACCGATGGGTAAGCGTTTCAGGTCGGTCAGGTTCATGGTTGTCTCGAGGCCCCACAGAATGCCGGTTTAAGAAAGATGCCGGTTAAGACTTACGAACAAGGAGGTCGCCGTAAAATTCTCAACGAGTGTTGGCGGGAGTGATTTGGTTCTTGTTTTATTTTGCTAAAGCTAATTACGAAAGCTATTTACTAGAGCTAATTCTCCAGAGCCATTTCTCTAGAGCCAATTGAAAGTGCTGAAGCTTGCGCTGGCGTTGAGTTGCATCGGATTCACAGATTGCTGGGTAAGCACTTTCCTAGTAAACACTTCTTCTTGTAAAAAAGCCTAGTAAAAAAGCCTAGGAGGAGATAGCCCGAAAAACAGCCAGGAGAAAGGTCAGCGGGAGCCGTGGTGACGGTGAGTCGCCAACGGAATCCCTAGTTTAAGGCAAGATACTCCAGCGTCAAGGGCCTGAGTGGGAGCCCCTCTCCTTTCAAGCGCTGAATTGAGAAGTCTGACCCCAGATGTTGCTCAAATGTTGCCTAGATATTGGTGTCGAGAAACTCGGCAAGCTGGGACTTCGACAAGGCGCCTACCTTAGTCGCGGCCAATTCGCCGTTTTTGAACAGCATTAGTGTCGGAATGCCCCGAATGCCGTACTTGGGCGGTGTCTGCTGGTTTTTGTCGATGTCCATCTTGCAGATTTTGACCTTGTCCGCGTATTCGCCAGAAAGCTCGTCCAGTATGGGCGCGATCATCTTGCAGGGTCCGCACCATTCGGCCCAGTAGTCGACAAGTACGGGTAGGTCGGCCTTCAGAACATCTGTTTCAAAGGCGTCATCGGTCGTGTGGGTAATGTTTTCACTCATGAGAAGAGGGTTCCTGTGCTTGTGCAGGCAGTGATATCTGTCTTGTGATGCTTGTGTCGCTACAATAGTGGGGACGAGCAGCGACGGTTTCAAGTGAGATTGAGAAATATGGATATGCAAACAGGTTTACCTGAATGGTAGCCCGGGCCGTACTCGATCTCGGCTCCAACAGCTTTCGCGCGCTGCTTGCTGATGAGGTGAAGGGTGAGCTGCTGATCCGCGAGAAGCTCAAAGAGAAAGTACAGCTATTGCGCGGCTTTCGTGATGGACAGCTTAGCCGGGCCGCCATCGATCGGGCCATTGATAGTATTCAGCGTTTCCGCCAGCGCCTCAGCAGTTTGGATCGCGATAACATCCACGTTTGCGGAACTCACGCCCTGCGCCAGAGCAGTAACTCCGCCGAATTTGTCACAGTGGCCGAGAAATTACTTGGGGTGCCGGTGCAAATTATCAGTGGTGAAGAAGAGGCGCGGCTAATCTACGGTGGCGTATTGCACCACTTACCGCGCGATAACCATGCGCGTCTGGTGATTGATATTGGCGGCGGCAGCACTGAGTTTGCCTATGGCACCGGTTTCGCGCCGCGTATTTCGATGTCTGCCGGGATTGGCTGCGTGGCCTTTACCGATGAGTATTTCCCCCAGGCGCAGATTACTGAGCAATCACTAGAGAAAGCCAGAGCGAGCGCGATTACAGAATTGCAGCCGCTGTTAGCCAGTCGCCTGGTCGATCTTAAAGAAACCGGTGTCGCTTCAGACATGGAGGTTATTGGCACCTCCGGCACCATAGAGTCGCTTATACAAGTTGCCGATGCGAACGGCTGGAGCAGTAACGAAATTACGGCGGAGAGCCTTGCCGAACTTCGTGGTGCGTTGTGTGATCAGCGCTGGATACCAGGCATTGGTCTACCCGGTTTGTCGCAAGAACGCGTCGATATTTTCCCGGCAGGCGTCGCCATTGTCAGCGCGATATTCGACGTTTTGCAGCCCGGCTCGATCCGTTTCGTTGATGCCTCAATGCAAGAAGGCATGCTCTACGAGCAATCTAGTCGGCGTGTGGAAGACGTCCAGTGGCGCACGGTGCGAGACCTTGGTCGACGTTTTGACGTTGATCAATCACAGATAGAGCGAGTGCGCAATACAGCCGATCGGCTCTGGCAATCGTGCAAAGTGGCCTGGTTTGGCAATGCCGAAGAGTACGGTCGATTGTTTGGCTGGGCCTGCGAGCTGCATGAAATCGGCACTCAGATATCAGCGGAGCATTACCATCGGCATGGCAGTTACATCATCTCCAATGGTGCGTTACGGGGATTCTCGAGGCAGCAACAGTCGCAGCTTGCGTTGCTGGTACGCAGCCACAGGCGCAGTTTCCCGGCGTTGGCCTTCGGTCAGTTCGAAGCCGTACACGGTTTGCGAATGATGCGGCTGGCGGCTCTGTTGCGGTTGGCGGTGATACTAGAGCGATCCCGGGATAACAACGAAAGTCCCGAGCTCGTTAGCGCGCGGGTTGATGACAGTACGCTGTTTCTGGAGTTGCCCCAAGGCTGGCTAGCGGCCCACCCGCTGTCCCGTAGCGAACTCACGGAAGAGCAGTCTCAGTTGCACGCAGCTCATGTTGACCTGCATCTCGAAGACCTGCTGTTGTGAAGGCAACCGGCTGAACGGTTACTCTTCAAGTAGCTGTTTTGCAAAATAGGTAAGGATGCCGTCGGCGCCGGCGCGCTTTAAACACAAGAGACTTTCTGCAATCACCTGCGGCTGTAGCCAGCCATTTTCGATCGCTGCCATGTGCATCGCGTACTCGCCGCTCACCTGATAGGCGAAGGTGGGTACTTTAAACTCGTCTTTCACTCGCCTAACAATATCCAGGTAGGGCAGGCCCGGCTTGACCATAACCATGTCAGCGCCTTCAGCCAGGTCCAGTGCAACTTCCTGCAGTGCCTCGTCGGTGTTGGCAGGATCTATCTGGTAGCTATATTTGTCGCCGCTACCGAGCAGCTGATCTGAACCAACGGCCTCGCGAAATGGGCCATAGTAGGAGGATGCGTACTTGGCAGCGTAGGCCATTATGGCGGTTTCGCTGCAGCCCATCTGATCGAGAGTTGCGCGCAGTGCTCCTACCCGACCATCCATCATGTCTGAGGGGGCGATTACGTCGGCACCTGCGGCGGCGCAAACGCTCGCCTGGCGGCACAAGGCGTTCACGGTTTCGTCGTTGATCACGTAACCGTCTTGATCGACGATCCCGTCTTGTCCGTGAGCGGTGTAGGGGTCAAGAGCGGCATCTGTGATAACACCGAGCTCGGGTATATCGCGCTTGATGGCGCGCACGGCCCGGGGAATCAAACCTTGCTCGTTCCAGGCTTCAAGTCCATCAAGGCTGCGCAGCGCAGGTTCTATGTTTGGAAACAGGGCGATCGCTGGGATACCCAGCTCGTAGGCATCGGCTGCCTCAGCAACCAGCTGATCAATAGACAAGCGGTCGATGCCGGGCATCGAATCTATCGGATCGCGCCGACCGTCGCCTTCGATGACAAACATTGGATAAATCAGATCGTCTGTAGAGAGCGCGTTTTCTCGAACCAGGCGGCGAATGAAATCGTGGCCACGGGTTCGTCGCAAACGCGTGGTAGGAAATGCTCGGGAACTCTTACTGGCTGTCATGGGCGAAGGCTAACTCTTGGGGTTACCGCTTGGACTGCCATGTTACGCGAAGCCTGTGGTTGTACCCTAGCCAAGCAAGTCACGCTTTAGCCATTTGCAGGCCTGGCTCATTGAGACGTGAGACCCCATAGCCGCAAGTGTCAGGCTGCCGTACAAGCGCGCAAGGCTTGCCTGGGCTAGTCGATGTGCCCGCTTGGGTTTGTACCCCAGCTGCTGGCAGGCCCTGCTGAGCGACGCCTGCCACTGGGCGAGCTGTGGTTTTTGCTGGTCGCCAAGCAGACCCGGTTGCGTCAACGCAAGGGTCGCGAGGAGGCAGTTGCCCTGGTGTTGTTTTAGGTAGTTTGCGAAGCCTTGCACAAATTGGTCGAGCGCCTTGCGGGCAGCTTTTTTGCCTTTGACGTCGTGCAGGCGGGCAAAGGCCTGCTGATCGAGTGCCTCCCGGCAACGTGCTACCAGATGTTCGATCATCTGCTGCTTGCCGCCGGGAAAGTGATGATAGAGGCTTGCTTTGCTGCGATTACAGGCCGTCGCGAGATCCATGAGGGATGCGCCATCAAAGCCCCGGGCACTGAAAACCTGCAGTAGCCCATCTAGCACCTCTTCTGGCACGGCCTGGTGTAGGTGCTTGCTTTGATGTTGGTGCTTACTCAACCTGTGAGGGGGCTTTTGGGCTGCGGTTGCTGAATTGGTTGGTTTAGGCGTCATTGGTCGCTTTATAGCACGATCTGGCTCATTTTCTGAAGATTCGACCGAACGTTCGTTTTTGACCTATGGTGGTTAGTCGTGCGAGTTGGCCATCGCCTCTTCCAGGCGTTCCTGACGATCTAGCCAGGACGCCTCGATATCGCTGAGTCGGGCCCGCAGTTGGCCTTGCTCGGTGAGCAGTGTGTTGAGTTCCTCGGTCTCGCCGCTGTAGATGCTGCTGTCAGCCAATCGCTCATCGACGGCAGCGATCTCCTCGGTTAGAGCCTGCATCTCGACCTCAAGGCGTTCGATCTCGCGTCTTAACGGGCGGGTTTTTGCGCGCTCCTGCGCCCGTTGTTGACGCCTTTCATCTGCCGGGCGGCGGGATTGTGGGGTGTCCGCTTTGGGCTCAGGTTGTACGGACCGATCGTTCGGTTGACTAGCGCCGAAGTCGCCCCTTTCGTACGCGTCGAGATCCTGGGGGAAATCATTTATGGCGCCGTCGGCTACCAGCCAGAGCTCGTCGACGCATTGACGTAGCAGGTGGCGGTCGTGGGATACCAACAACATGGCCCCGGTAAATTCTTGCAGGGCGTATGCCAAAGCCTGGCGCATGTTCAGATCAAGATGGTTGGTGGGTTCATCGAGAATCAACAGGGCAGGCTCGGTAGCTGCTATTAGCGCGAGCACCAGCCGAGCGCGTTCGCCGCCAGAAAAGGTTTTGACCGGGCGGTTTACGTCGTCGCCACTGAACCCCCAACCCCCCAGATAGCTGCGGGCAGCAGTTTCATTGGCATAGCGATCGCGGTGTTCAGCCAGCAAGGTTTGTAGCGCGGTGGTTCTATCGTCGAGCAATTCCATCTGATGCTGGGCGAAGTAGCCGACGCGAGAGTGTTTGCCGCGCAGCAAATCACCGCTTTGCAGATCGAGTTCGCCCGCCAGCGTTTTCAGAAGCGTTGACTTACCGGCGCCGTTTTTACCCAGCACGCCAATGCGAGCGCCTGGATCGAGAACGACTGATACGTCGCGCAGAATCGTTGCGGAAGGATAGCCCAGGTTAGCTTCGTCGATCTTAACTAGTGGCTTTGAGACCTTTGCTGGGTTGCTGAAACCAAATTCGAATTCGTGTTGAGCCTGCACTACAACCGAGGCGCCAAGCTTCTCAAGTGCTTTTAACCGGCTTTGTGCCTGCTTCGCCTTGGTTGCTTTTGCGCGAAAGCGATCGACAAAAGACTGCAAATGCTTGCGTTTTGCTTCCGTTTTCTTGTTTTGTGCGGCGAGCAGATTTGCGCGTTCAGCAAGCTGAACTTCGAATGACGAGTAATTCCCGTTATAGGACTGTACCTGGCCATGCTCGAGGTGTGCGGTATAGCGGGTGGCGCGGTCTAAGAAATCTCTGTCGTGCGCGATGGTTATTAGCGTGCCCGGAAAGTTTGCGAGCCAGCGTTCAAGCCACAGCGTTGCCTCCATGTCGAGGTGGTTTGTTGGCTCATCGAGCAGCAGCAGGTCTGCGGGCGTCATCAAGGCCTGAGCTAGCGACAACCGAACCCGCCAGCCGCCGGAAAAATCTTCGACGGCTTGAGTCAATTCTTGTTCGGCGAAACCCAGACCGTGCAATATTTTTGCAGCCACTGCTTCGGCCCGATAGCCGTCCAGATCTTCGAAGCTTTGCAGCAGATTAGCTTGCTTTAGATCGTCGCCCGCCTCCGCAGCCTGCTGGATCTCGCGCTCGATGGTGCGCAGCTCTGCGTGGCCGTCGAGTACAAAGTCGAGAGCGGATTGATCACTTGCGGGCGCCTCCTGTGCGAGATGGACAACCCGCCAGCTTCCGGGGATTTTCACATCCCCTTCTTCAGGCAGAAGTTGTTGCAGAACCATTTGAAACAGCGTGGACTTGCCGGCGCCATTGCTACCCACCAGTGAGACATGCTGGCCGGCATGCACTACGAGATTCAGGTTATCGAATAGTAGGCGCTCGCCCCGATGCAGCGTGATGTCCTGGAGTTGCAGCACGAATTTAGTAGTCTGCGGAGCTTTTGTTAATCAGGCGAGAGCGCCGTCGGCCTGCCCGTTTGAGGTGGTTTTAGTGTTTGCCGGTTCCGACTGAGAATACTCTGCGCGGGCGGGCAACGCGTTGCGCTGGGCACGCTTCGGTTGGCTTTCGAGCCAGTTAACCAGATCCAGCCAACGCGCTTGCTCTGCAATTGATGCGGGATCGGTTACCTCGAGTTCGGTAATGCCCTTACCTTCTTCGGCAGCGCGGCCATACAGAACAGAATCGGCGAAGTGAGCTACACAAGGTACGTTAAGACACTCAAGCGCATGCAGAAGTTTTTGCTCGTTGGCCGCTATGCGTGCTCCAGCACTTGAGCCTGGATTAGCTTGAGCCTGCAACCGGTTTGCTATAACGCCTATTGGACGAGGATTGGCGCGAAATCCGCGATGCGTTAGCAGTTCGGCGATGAAGCGAGATCCGGACTTGATATCTAGCGGCGATGACAGCATCGGTACCAGGACCACATCACACTGTTTGATGAGGGTATCAATGTCCCGTTCGCGGGCACCCGAGGGTGTATCGATAATGACTCGCCTGACGTCGGCGGCCAGTTGCTGACTGAAGGCTCTCGTTTGATACATGCCCACTTTTTTATGGGTAGGTATGACACGCAAAGGCGGTAGAGAGCTATTCAGCTGCCTGAGTTCCGACCAATCCGTGCTCGACGCCTGAGAGTCATAGTCGAGCAGCGCGGACTTGTAGCCGTGCTGGGCATAGGTGATGGCCAAGTTGGTGGCGATAGTGGTTTTCCCACAGCCGCCCTTGCCATTGATTATCAGGATTCGGCGAATCCCTTTCACAGCAGTGTCCTTATGTTGTAGTCGCGGTCACTTATGTGCCGTCTTATTTTGCGCACCAATATAAAGAAGTTTGAGCATCGAAGGGCAAGAACCTGCGCGCCTCCACAATCTCTTCATTTTATATAAGCAGGTTAATTGCTCTACCTGTTGGCTTGCGGGTTGGCCACTTATGTTCGTTGGTTGGCAGTGCGTAATTGTCCCGCTACCAGCACCAAAACCAGAGTAAATCCCACCAATGAAGCCAGAGGAATCATGTAGCCCGGCAGCGCCATCCCTAAAAACGGAAACGACGCCTCCGCGCAGTTACCCGTACCCATGGTCATCGCCGTGAACACTTCCATGAATGGTGCAAATTCGATAAGGCGGCTTATCGGGGCGGAGCAGGCGGGGATTTGATCCGGCGGCAACAGATAGAGATAAAGCTGGCGCAGGGCAAAGCCGATGCCGACGAGTGCTGTGATTGCCGTGGCGATCGGCCAGCCTTTGTTTGGCGCTGCGGCGCAAGTACCTATGAGCGCGATAACACCAGCGATCATAAAAAACAGGCGCTGAGTGAGGCACAACGGGCAGGGCTCCATGTCGAATGCAAATTCCAAAACCAGTGCGACCGCCAGGAATACGGCGATCAAACCTACGATCAGTGTGCCGGTGTTGCGGTAGCGGTTTGTTTGGGCGTCCTCGAAAATCACAGCTCTACGACCACTTTGCCGATAGCACGCCGTTCGCTTAGGCAACGTAGAGCTGGTGCGTAATCACTTAGCGGAAAGGTTTGACCGATCAAGGGGTCGATTTTCTGCTGGCTGTACAGCTTAAGAATCTCTCGAAAATTCTGCGCGGCTTCTTCTGGTTCTCGCGCAGTAAAGGCACCGTAAAAAACACCGACAACCTGGCAACTTTTTAGTAACACCAGATTTATGGGCAGCCTGGGGATGTCGCCGGCGGCGAAGCCTACAACCAGCACTCTGCCTTCCCAGTTTATGCAGCGCATTACCTGATCAAACAGTTCTCCGCCCACCGGGTCATAGATAACATCTGCGCCCTTGCCGTCGGTTAGGGCCTTTACTTTGTCTTTGAGCTCACCGTCGCTGTAGTCGATGACTTCGTGTGCCCCAGCTTTTAGCGCGGCGTCGCGTTTCTCCTGGGAGCTCGCGGCGGCGATTACCCGGGCACCCATTGCCCGGCCAAGCTCGACAGCGGCGATTCCAACGCCACCGCCTGCACCTAGTACCAGCAAATTTTCGCCGGGCTGCAGATTTGCCCGTTGCTTGAGCGCGTAGTAAGAGGTGCCATAGGTTGTGCTGATCCCCGAGGCTTGAACAAACGACATGCCTTCAGGGATAGAGCGCAGTTGGTTGGCGTTAACACACAAGGCTTCTCGCATCCCACCGAAACCAACGCCTGCAAATACCCGATCACCCACCGCAACTGCTGTCACGTCCTTGCCCAAAGCGCTTACTACGCCAGCGATTTCGCCACCCGGAGAAAACGGCATGGGTGGTTGGGATTGGTATTTACCCTCGATCATCAACACATCTGGAAAGTTCAGCGCTGCGGCCTTCACATCGATCAATGCCTCGTGAGCTCCGGGTTCTGGCGGATCGATGGTTTCGAGTTTCAGGGATTCTGGAGGACCAAAATCATGGCAGAGGACGGCTTTCACCAGCGTGAGTCCTGATCGGTTAGGTTGCGAATAATAATAGTGGGGTTGATGGTCCTGTGCTAGGCACAGCACAAAGCGGCCATTTACTGCTCAAAGAGATAAGTAACGACTGGCCTCGCCCTGAAGCGCAGGCCAATAGTTCTCGAAGTCCTCACGCAGTACCCCGAGACTGCCCGCCATAGCATCAACCATTGCGGGCCCTTTGTCCGCGCTCCCCAACCGCTCGCAAAGGTAGTTTATGCCTCGCGCGGTCCGCTCGAAGGTCTGATAACTGCTAAACAAGTAGGTGCGCTGGGCGTGCTCAAAAAAACGCGTTGCGGCAGGGCTTAGCCGGCTGAAGTGCGGAACCAATACCTGGTGCAGGGCCTTTTCGTAGTCCGCGAGATTTTCAGCGCTTCCGGCCTGGCCCTCGATAGCGCTCAGGTAGATTTCTGGATCATGGGCAGCCGCGTTGGCTAAAAAATGATCGGCCAGCATGTCGATGCATGGTGGAGCAATTCGTCTTAGTTGGTCGGGCAGACGCCTGGCACTCTGGCGCAGGTGACTTTGGGTGTTGCTAAATGCATCAATGCGTCGGTGCAGGCGCAAGCCGAGCAAAAATTCGGTGGGATAATCTGCTTCGTAGAGCACGCCCTTGACGAAGTCACCAGCCATGCTGCCAGCGATGCGATCGGGTGAGCTTCCGGCTAGAACAGCGTGGGCCAGAAAGTTCATGGCAGTGCGAGGTAGTGATCCAGGAAGTCTTCGAAGGATTCCGTCTCTGCTTCCTCAATAGCCTTCTGTTCCGCGATCGAATTGCTGGCCAGTTCTTTAAACTCTTTCAATCTCGCATCACGCAAAGGGTGATCCGCGTAGTAACCGCTATGGGCAATAGAGGCGTTCATGGCGAAGCGGAAAAATGGAATGGATTGATCACGCATCTGGGCCAGGATACGCGCTGATGGGGTGAGCTCGGGGTCCATCAGCTTTTTGCGCTGGCAGTTGAGTGCAAAAGTGGATTCGTCGTTGTTTTCTGCGTTGTCTATCGTAGTTGCTATCTTTTCGCATCCCTCAAGCAATTCAAGCGCCCAGTCTTGCATTAGAACTTGCTGATCGCCGCGCTGTAGCTTAAGTCCTGGCTCCCGGCCGCGCTCGACGACCGCCAGTTGGTTATGAGTCAAGGCCTCAGATTCTTCGAGGCTATCCGGGGCGCTTGGCTGCAGCAGGCAATTGAGCAAAAACAAATCGATAAATCGGGCCTGCATCGTGTCGATACCGGCAGGCAGAAAAGGGTTTACGTCAAGGCAACGCACTTCAACGTATTCAACGCCACGCTCTAGTAGCGCGCTTAATGGCCTTTCGCCTTTGTTGATAGTGCGTTTTGGACGTATGGTGCCGTAGAACTCATTTTCGATTTGCAACAGTGCTGCGTTTAATTGTTGATACTCGCCGTCAACTTTACCGCTGAATTGCTCGTAGGCGGGATAGTCAGTACTCAGACCGCGGCGAATTGTTTTCGCGTAGTCGTTAAGCGTGTTGTACGACACGTGAAGGCTGGTTTGAGCGTCGCTGGTGTACCCCAAACGTCCCATTCGCAGTGATGTGCCGTACGGTCGATAGAGCGTGCCATCACCAAACTCTTCGAGGTTGTGCGCCTTGCCTTGCACAAAGGTTTTGCACAGTGCCGGTGATGCGCCAAACAGGTAGATGAGCAGCCAGGAGTCGCGCCTGAAGTTACGGATAAGGTCGAGATAGCACCCTGTTGCAAAATCTTCGGTGAACGTCTCTTTTCGCGCCTCTGCTAGAGCTGGCCAGAACTCACCAGGCAGCGAAAAATTGTAGTGAATGCCCGAGATCGTCTGCATTAGCCGCCCATAGCGGTTGCCCAAACCGAGGCGATAGACGGTTTTGGCGCGAGCAATGTTGCTACTGCCGTAGCGGCCTACCGGAATGTCTTTGTCTTCGCCAAGCATGCAGGGCATGCTCGATGCCCAGAGCAATTCATCGCCCACGTTGGCGTGCAGATACCGATGAATGTCGTCGAGCTCTTCAATGCACTTGCCAGCGGATTCATGCACGCCTGTAATCAGCTCAGGCTGTGCTTCGCAAAAATCTGTAGTGATGTGCGGATGACGTAATGCCGAACCCAGGGCCACAGGGTGTGGCGAATCCGCCAGCTGCCCGTCAGGCCTAACTCGCAAACTCTCTTTCTCTATGCCATGCCCGAGTGTTGTAAGCAGTTGCGCATTGGGCGCAAGTCCAGCTAACAGATTTTCCAGATCCTTGATTTTCTTGGATCCGTGGTTGGGCGCCTCTCGCGATTTTTGCACAGTAACTTCTCTCTCCTAGGCGCGCTAAGACTAGCTAGTTTAAGGAGCAGTGGGTATTGCAGATTCTCAAGAAGCTGGTTTCAGAATTTGTCAGAAAGACTCTTTTTAGAAACCCTGATCAGGTCCTGCAGCAACTATGGCGGCATCGACCTCGAACTTGCCAAAGTTCTCGACAAACTTACCGATCAGGCTGCGGGCAGCGTCATCGTATGCGCCTTTATCTGCCCAGGTGTCGCGGGGGTTCAGTAAATCGTCATCGACGCCCTCTACAGACACCGGCACTTCGAGGTTGAAACCGGGCAGGTTGTGGGTTTTAGCCCCCTTCAATTTGCCGGCCTGGATGGCCGTGATGATGCTGCGGGTAGTTGGAATATCAAATCGTTTGCCTGCGCCGTAGCCGCCACCGGTCCAGCCGGTATTCACCAGATAGACCTGAGAATCGAACTCTTCGATGCGCTTGATCAGAAGGTCGGCATAGACGCTGGCTGGACGCGGAAAGAACGGCGCGCCAAAGCAGGTAGAGAATGTAGATTTGTAGGCTTCTGTTGAGCCCACTTCGGTTGAACCCACGGCGGCGGTGTAGCCCGAAAGAAAGTGATACGCGGCTGCCTGATTGGACAGCACAGCAACCGGTGGTAGTACGCCGGATACGTCGCAGGTCAGAAAAATAACTGCCTTTGGTTCGCCTGCGCGATTGTCTGGAACTTTAAGCTCGATATTGTCTCGTGGGTAACAGGCGCGAGAATTTTCTGTAAGCGTAGAATTAGTGTAGTCGGCGATACGCTTCTTATCGTCTATGACCACGTTTTCGATGATTGCGCCAAAGGAGATCGCATCCCAGATTACGGGCTCATTTTCCTGGCTGAGATCGATGCACTTTGCGTAGCAGCCACCTTCCAGATTGAACACGGTGCCCTTGCCCCAACCGTGTTCATCGTCGCCGATGAGCGAGCAGTTTGGATCTGCTGATAGTGTGGTTTTTCCTGTTCCGGACAACCCAAAGAACAAGGTGGTGTCACCCTTTTCGTCAACATTGGCTGAGCAGTGCATTGGCAGCACGTCTTTTTCTGGCAACAAAAAGTTCTGCACCGAGAACATAGCCTTTTTCATTTCGCCGGCGTAGCGCATGCCGGCGATCAGTACTTTGCGTTGTGCGAAGTTGATCATGACGGTGGCATCAGAGTTTGTGCCGTCGCGGCTCGGATCACATTCGAATCGCGGAGCGTTTACAACCTGCCAGGCTGCCTTGTTGTGCGGGTCGTAGTGTTCAGGCTGGATGAACATCGAGCAACCAAACAACGCGTGCCAGGCGTACTCGGTAGTCACTTCAACTGGCAAATAGTGCTCGGCGTCTGCTCCAACGTGCAGATGTGAAACAAAGTTATCTCGCTGGCTCATGTGCGCTTGCACTCGATCCCACAGCGCGTCAAAAACCGCGCCATCGACGGGCTTGTTTATTGGGCCCCAATGGATGGCATCGCTCGTGCTTGGCTCATCGACGATGAACCGGTCGTTGGGCGAGCGGCCGGTACGGCTGCCCGTCTCGACAACAATAGCGCCGGTGCTTGCCAACCGACCTTCACCGCGCAAAACCGCAAGCTCCGCTAGTTCTGAGGAGCAGAGATCAGTATATCGATCATGTTTTGCAGTGCTGTCTGTATCGAGTGCCATTTAGTTGGGCTTCCTCTGGGATGAAGGCAGGGAACAATGAGCGGCGAATTATGCCAGAGGCGGTTATGACCCGCATGGTGAACATGTAAGGTTAAAGGCTGATTTTCCCGGGATTTATGAAGCAGCTAACGACTGCTTTGGCGAAAGTTTGAACTCGTTCCGGATTGTCCATCAGTGCCTGTTCGATGCGATCTTTGGGCCCCATGTACGCGCTAGCTGGACAAGCTGTCCTAGTGCATTTTCGGCCGGTTTGCTTCGAACAGAACGTGGGCCTCTACGCTATCCCAGGTGTAGGTCTCACCGCACATTTCGCAGTTGACCACTATTTCGTCAGTTTCATTGCTGAGTGCGGTGAGGTCTTCTTTGCCCAGTAACTTGAGTGCCGCTTCGCTGCGCTCTCGAGAGCAGCTGCAGCCAAAGTCGATCTGTCGGGCCGGTGACAGCACGATGTCGTCTTCGTTGAAAAGTCGATACAAGAGTTGATCTGCTTGCAAGCTCAACAACTCCTGAGCTGTGTTGGTTTCAAACAATATTTCCAGCCGCTCCCAGTTCTCATCGATTTGCTTCTGCGGTAGCACCTCGCCCGATGGGAGGGGCGATGTGTCGGGCAATCGTTGCAGCAACATGGCGGCGATGCCGCTTTCATCACTTGCCATTTGGATGCGAGTGGGCAGCTGCTCGCTGTTTAAGAAATACCGCTCGATGGCTTTATCGATGGCATTGCCGGTTAGCTCGACAACGCCTTGATGCATTTCTCCCTTGTCAGGGATTAGCGAAATAGCCAACCGGCCGTCACCCAAACCGGGCGCTGGATGGGCGGTCTGTTCCGAGGTTTGCTCCTTCATCCGTGCAATGCCACGAATAAGATGACGTTGTGCGCATTCACCCAGCAATGTACTTATTAGGCCGTCGCTTGTGGCTTGCAATGCCACTCGGCCGTCAAACTTTATGCCGTCGGCGAGTAAGGTTGCAGCGGCCATTGCCTCCCCAACGCATTGGCGAACATCAGGGTCGTAGTGCTGTTGTTCTGTTGCGGCCAGCCAGCTGTTTGTCAGCCGTACATATTGACCGCGCACCGGCAGATTGGAAAAAGAAAATCGGAGAATTTGATCGCTCACGTATCGCCTGCCTGTTTCACTCTGTTTTCTTCAGGGCGGCAAGTGCCCGACGATCACGTTTTTCGGGCCGCTTTTCTGGAACGCGTAGCCCGGCGCGTTCCATCTTGCGGCGTGCTACTTCTTCGGCGCGGCGCTGAAGGCTATCTTCGGTTTCGGTATAAAGCGTTGCCGCAATAGTTGCGCTACCTCGCTTGTCGGCAAGCCGGATCACTTTTACGTCAAATAGCTCATCACCCCTGCGTATATTCAGCATTTGGCCTACGCCAATCTCCTTCGCAGGTTTCGCTCTCTGATCATCTATTTCAACTTTTCCACCCTCGATGGCGGCTTTGGCCATGGCCCGTGATTTAAAAAAGCGCGCGGCCCACAGCCAACGATCGAGTCTCACGCGCTGAAGTTCTTTACTCATCTACTAGATCAGCCAGCGAGTGCACAATCGGGTAGGCGCTGTCAGTTCGAGGACTGCGCTTTGAATCTGGTGACGCAACACAGAGTAAATGCGCGATGCCAAACTCCGCTGCGGCGTCGAGCACGGTTTCGTTGTCGTCGATGAATAAGGCGCGAGAAGGGTCAATATCGTGATGGTGTTTTAAAGTGCTCCAGAACTCCTGAGACTCCTTTACTTGTTGGTAGTCGTGGCTTGATATTACCTCGTCGAAGTAGTCGAGCATGTTGAGGTGTTCGGCTTTGAAATTGAGACTTGAACGGTGGGCGTTGGTCGCCATCAATGTCTGACTCGGCTGGCGTTGTAACCACTTCAAGAAAAATTCTGTGCCACTGCGATAACGCACCAACTCAGCGAGATCTCTATGCAGTTGCATAATGTCCAGGCCGGTAAATTCTGCCCAGTAATCGATACAGTAGAACTCTATAGTGCGGGCGTTCTTGCGCATGTGGGCGAATAGCAGTTCGCGGGCGCTGTCTAAGCTCATTTGGTGCGCTTGCGCATACATGTCCGGTAGGTAAGAGTTCCACAACTGGTTATCGAAATTCAGATCGATGAGCGTGCCATCCATATCAAGAAGCACGACATCGATTTGTGACCAATCCAGCGGCAGAGGTTGTTTTGATGGCGCTTCTGTGTTGGTTTCTGTATTGGTTTCTGGGGGCACGGATGGTTCTCGTGAATTTTGTCGAGCAACCTTATTGTAGTGGGGTAATGAACCTAATGCTGTATCGAGATTCTGCATGACTCGTAAACCTGTTTCGCAAAAGAGCTCGCAAATTCCGCCAGATATGCACGCTCTACCGCGTGTTATTGACCGACAGGAAGTCGCCAGTAGCAGACTTTTTTCTATTGAAAGGCTGTCGCTCGAGTTTGCTAATGGGGTACAGCGAACCTATGAACGACTGCCGGCGAGGGGCCGCGAGGCGATTATTGTGGTGGCGCTGGATGCCGACAATCGATTACAGCTGATAAAAGAATATGCCGCTGGCTTTCATCGCTATCAGCTCACTTTGCCCAAAGGTACCGCCGAGCCTGGAGAAACACTTGAACAGGCCGGCGAGCGCGAGTTGCGCGAAGAGATAGGCCTGGGCGCCCAAACGCTTACTTACCTGCGGCGTTTAAACATTGCTCCCGGACATATGGGTTTTACGATTCATGTCCTTCTTGCGCAAGACTTGTACCCCGCGCCGTTGCAGGGCGACGAGCCTGAGCCGCTACAGCTTGTGCGCTGGCCGTTAGAAGAGATCGAACAGCTCTATGATTGTGAAGAATTTGACGAAGCGCGTGCGCTGGCTGCGCTGCACCTGGCCGAACGCAGGTTAAGAGTCGGTGCGCCGTTTGAACACAGCGAGACAGAGGCGACGGGTCCACTGTCTCCTTAGAGCGTGCCTGCTTAAACTAGAACCCATAGTCCTGAACGGAACTCTTGATCATGACCGCATCGCCTGACTTACCCAGTGCCCAACAGCTTGTTGACCTCGCCCACAAGGCGGGGCTTGCCATCCTGGAAGTGTATGAGACTGACTTTGAAGTCATAGACAAAGCAGACGACTCGCCGCTAACCCAGGCCGATCTCGCAGCGCACCGCGTGCTAGTTGCTGGTCTTGCTGAGCTTACGCCAGACATACCGGTACTTTCTGAAGAAGAAAAAGCGCCTGACTTTTCGGTGCGCAAAAGTTGGCAGCGTTATTGGATTATAGATCCGCTTGATGGCACCAAGGAGTTTGTGAATCGCAATGGCGAGTTCACAGTTAACGTGGCGCTCATTGACGGCCACCAGGCGGTTCTTGGTGTCGTAGGCGTCCCGGTGCAAGATCGGGTGTTCTTTGGCGATGTACAGGCTTCTGTTGCGACGCTCTTTGCTGATGGCAAGCAATCGATGCTAAAAGGGCGCGATGCGGCAAAGCAGATTGCCGATCAGAGCAGTGTGACGGCAGTGGCCAGCCGCAGTCATGGCGGCGAGCGGCTGGAAGCCTACCTCGATGCTGTGGGTGTAGAGTTTGGTGGCCTCGACCGCACCCCCATGGGAAGTTCGCTGAAGCTATGCATGCTGGCGGAAGGCAGAGCTGACCTCTATCCCCGGCTTGGTCCAACCTCAGAATGGGACATAGCGGCCGCAGATGCCGTTCTGACCGCGGCGGGCGGGTGCGTGCTGACCTTCGATGGCAAGCCGTTTCGGTATAACACCAAAGATTCGTTGCTTAACCCTGAGTTTCTGGCGCTGGGCGATGCCAGTTACGATTGGATGAGCCGGCTGCCTGAGTATCAGGAGCCCAGGTAGTCTTTTGGGAAAGGGTGGGAAAAGAGTGGCCTCAACTAGCCGGGCTATACGGTCTGTGCGATCGCC
>CAZFIA010000016.1:0-8465 GCA_964519335.1 uncultured Pseudomonadales bacterium | reverse complement strand
AGGGTGGGAAAAGAGTGGCCTCAACTAGCCGGGCTATACGGTCTGTGCGATCGCCCTGCCGAGGAGAATTACACTGTATATACATACAGTCCCGGCTAGTGAGGGGTTCAATATAGCGCCTCTCCCAGGCGAAAAAAAGCGACTTTATTCCGGTAAAAACTCGGCAAATTGAAATTCCGAATGACATCAAGATGTTAGCTGTGAGCAAATTGAGACATTCCATATTTCTTTCATTTTTAGTAGGCGACTAACGGCTGTTCAGAGCGCTTTTTTCCGCACATTAGTCTCGTCTGCTGGATAAATTTAAAGTGCTTACAAAGCTACTTTTGCGGCGCGAATTGCTATCCAATCCTGTCTTAAGCATCTGTTCAGCAGTTACATTGCACACACAAAGCCACTACGGGATTCGATTGAAGCAAGCATCTTTACGGGGGAGACTCTTGAATTGCATTAAGCGAGAGTTCAAATGTCCGATACCAACGAGCGCTACATCTCGTCAGCTGATTCACGGCACCAAACACTCGCGTATCTCAGCCGATACCTGTTCTGGCTCGTGATGGTCGTGCTACTGGCGGGTTTCAGCCTAGTGGTGTAGCCGGATCTGATGTGACTGCTGTTTCTTCGGCGTCACTCTCTGAGTCCACTGGGTCCACTGAAGACGCTATGTCAGCGTTTCTGACCTCTTCTTCCTGGCAATGTCCATCGACTTCATCCTCTTCAAGAAACGCCTCTTCGAAAACGCCCTCAAGGGATTGCAGACCGGGCGTATCAGCCAGGTCGGCCGTGAATTCGCGGGTCACCAGCCATTTGCAGGCTTGATTCCAGTCATCGAACAGTTCGGCAAGGCCCAGCGCGCAGCTCACCCAGAAGGCTCTGGCGCAGGTTGATTCATCCCAGTCCTCATTGACCACAATCGCAACCGTTGAGCCCAGCCGGGGCTGGTAGTCACCAAGCAAGAAAGTTTCGAATTCTGCTAGGTCTTCAGCCGTGCCGCTGGGTTCTGCCGCCCTGAGGTCAATTAACTGCGGCAGATTGGCATCAAATGCCTGATCTTTAAGCATTTTGTCGATGCAGCTACAGGCCTCGGCGCTGGTTACAGCGCCGCCGGCGGTGAGGGTGATGAGTTCATCACGCTCGTTGATGTGATATTCGACAGCCATCCGTTGAGATTACGTAAATTGTTGGATTGGCTCTGTGCAGTGCGTGGCACTTTGGCTATTGAGGCCGGCAATTCTTGACCGCATGCTAGGGGCGAATTTGGTCGTTATAAGGGGCAGGTCGCTGGGGGCTTATACGCATTGGCTAGCAGAGCACTGGATACAGCGGCTGGAGCAGCTCGGTCCGGTGTTGCGAACTCACGCCCAGAGCGCGGAGTCTGCACGACAGCTTGCGCCAGAAGTGGTCGCAGCACTCAAGCACCAGGGTGCGTGCAATCTGTTTCTGCCTCGATCATTGGGTGGGGAAGAAGTCGACCCCGTGAGCTGTGCGCTCATCACCGAGGAATTGGCTCGCAGCGACTCGGCCGCAGCCTGGTTTCTGATGGTGGCTAATTCGCCAAGGCTCATGGCGGCCAGTTGGCCAGAAGAGTTGGTTGAGTCGCTGTGGTTAAACGACCCCCACACGCTGGTGGCTGCCAGTGGTCACAGCGTGTTGCAGGCACAGGCCATTGGCACCGACCTCAGTGTTAGCGGCCGCGTTGGATTTTCCAGCGGCTGTCACTTTGCTGACTACATTGCGGCGCCCGCCCTTATAGAAAATTCGCCAGATCAAAGCCGCGTGATGGTTCTTGTTCCTGCTGCAGATTGTGTGATCGAAGACGATTGGGACGTACTGGGTATGCGCGGGACAGGCAGCAATTCGGTTGTACTCGATAAGGTGTGCGTCCCGAAAACCAATGCTGCCCCCATTGCCGCGCAGTTAAACATTGCCAATCGCTATTACAACAGCGCGCTTTATCGTTGCCCGGGTCGCGTTATGTTTGCTACCTACGTGCCTATTTCGTTGGCGATCGCGGGGCAGGCGCTGGATATTTTGAACTCGCTTGCTCGGACCAAAACGCCAGCTGCTACAGCCGATTTGCTGCGCGAGCGCCAGGTCGCGCAACTAAAGTTTGGCAAGGCACTGGCAAACTATAGGGCTGCGCGCGGTTACTTTCTCGATAGCTTGCGCGAAGCCTGGGAGCGGGCTGAACGCGGCGAGGAAACTAGTGATGCCCAGCGCGCGGATCTATACCTTGCGGGCACACACGGTGTGCAAGCGTCTGCTGAAACCGTTCGCCTCGTTGCTGATGCGGCCGGAACGTCGGCGATTTACGAGCAAGGTAAGCTCGCGCGTTTAGTCCGCGACATGGAAGTGCTCAGGCATCACGGTTTCGCCAGCGAAAACCGCTACGCGAGCGTTGCCCAGCAAATGTGGGGGTCTAAACTGGATTATCCGCTTTTGCTAAGGTAGTTCGGAAAAAGGCTGAGGCCAACAAACCGAAAGTTAGGCGGGCGGAAACTGCCGCTGGCAGATGCCGATAAATCGTTTGGCCCCTTCGCTTAGAGGAGCGTCGGTTTTGTAGCTCAACCCCACCTCCCGCTCGATGAGAGAAATATCTAATCCAGCGATAGGCGCAAAGCCGTCCAGTTCTCTTAGCAAGTGGTTTGATAGATAGGTTATGCCCTTTCCAGAGGTGGCAAGAGCAAGTCGCAGATCCAGATTGGAAATCTCCCAAACGCTCGCAAATTGGTTACGCAAGCGCTCAAGCCCAGGACGCTTCGCAGCGTCGTCAAGATAGGATGTAAGCAAAGGCACCTGAGTCAGCAAACGAGGTAATTCGGTTGCCTTTGAATTTAGCAGTGAGCTCGCCAGTGGATGATCTTTGTGAACCACCAGAGTTCGTTGCTCGTTAAAAAACGACAGGTTGGTGAAGTGACCAGGCATATGGTGCAGAAAAGGCCCAAATCCCAATTCCCAACGACCGTCATCGACGCCGTAAATAATTTCTCGACTGGGCGCTACATCGAGTTTCAGTCGAGTGAGTGGGTAGTGATCGCAAAATTCGAGTAGCAGCTCGTGGCCGTAAATGCGATTGACCATGCTGTTCATTGCAAGATTAAGGGTAGAAAGAGCGCCTGATTGCAGTGATGCCAGATCATCGAGTGTGGCTGCCTCTTCATTGATAACGGTGCGCGCAAATTTCATGAACCGCAAACCGGCCTCGGTCAGCTCGGGCTGTTGATTGCGCAGCAGCAGGACCGCGCCCAGTTTGTGCTCGAGTCTTGCGACGGCCTGGCTTACAGCGGATTGCGACAGGCCGAGCTGTTCAGCGGCGCGACCAAATCCTCGCGCGTCCATTACCGCCGCAAACACACGTATCTCCTGCCGTTCAATTTGCAGCGGTGCTTTGTCGAAAGTGTTGGCTGTGTCGGTCACGTTGCGGGCTTCAGTTGGTGTTCCTGCTGTGCGTTATTAGCTTAACGCACTGTCGAGGAGGTTGCGTTCAGTCTGGCTTATGGGGCAATAAGCCGGGGGTGATAGGAAGTCCGGTTAAACATGGACAAGCTTGTATTTCGCTTAACAGAAGATGGAGACAAAAGCTCATGACAGAAACTACCGCAAGCATTAACAGCGGTCTCGAAGGTGTTGTGGTTGCCGCTACCGCCATTAGTAACGTGCAAGGTAAAAAGGGCGACTTAAGCTATCGAGGACAGTCTATTGATCATTGGGTGCAACAAGACTTTGCGACTGTCGCCGCGGCTGTCATTGACTGGCCTAACCTTGCGATCGACGAAGACCTGCCAGCGCTGCTCTATAAATGGGGAGAGTTAACCCCGCAGGAGAGTAAGACAGTACTAGCTCACATCGATCTTCATCCTATGGCCTTAGTACAAGGCCTGGTCCCGCTTCTTTCCATGCCACCCACCAAAGGGTCTGCACGACAAATTGAAGCGCTTAGTGGTTTGGCGATTGCGGCTCGTTTGCCACACATTGTGGCAACCATGATTGCTCGCAAACCCGTCCAGTATCCGCAGGAGCAAGACTATGCTGGCCGGTTTTTAAAAATGCTCGGGCACCAGAATCCGACTCACCTTGAGTGCCAGGCGCTTTCGGTAACTCAAATACTGCAGTTGGAACACAGTCTAAACGCGGGGACTTTTGCGGCTAGAGTAACCGCCAGTACACAGGCATCGCTTTCCGCATCGATTAGCTCGGCACTGGGTGCTCTGTCTGGTGTGCTGCATGGTGGCGCCGATCAGGCCGCTATGGAAATGGCGGATCAGGTGGGGAGTGCTGACGCCGCGGAGGCGTTTGTGCAAGCAAAACTCGAGGCCTCAGAAAAGATCATGGGCATGGGGCATCGCGAATATAAAGTGGTCGATCCGCGGTCCATACATGTGAAACGTCTGGCGGAAGAACTTGTGCGTGGTACACCCCATGAAACCACCTACCAGACCCTGGAGGCGGTGGAAGCTGCTTTCGCAAGTGTCATGGCAGAGCGTGGCAAACCCCTGCACGCCAATCTGGAATTCTATAAAGGCTGTGTTTACCGCGCGCTTGGTATCCCCGATAGGGCATTTACCGCGGTGTTTGCGATGGCCCGCGTCTTTGGCTACATCGCGCACGTGCTCGAGAGCCGGGAAAATGCCCGAATTATTAGGCCGGCCGCGCTTTATCTCGGCTCCTGAAGGTTTTTGGCTCGCATCTGCCTTAACCGCTACAATAAGACTCTTGTTGGTAGTTAAGGTTGGCCGTTCAGGTCGGTTATGGGCGATTCGGTCCGACTCATCAGTGCGATTGTTCTGGCGTTGGGCATTGCAGCGGGCGGCTTCTTTGCCGGAGAAGGGCTTCTAAAGGCGCGTCAGCTTGATCGTAGCGTTACCGTTAAGGGCCTTGCTGAGCAAGAGCACCCGGCCAACATCGCCATCTGGCCTATTCGTTTTGTGCGACCGGGTAATGATCTGCAAGAGTTGGTAACGGCGCTTGAATCCGATGGCAATCGCGTGCAGGAATTCCTCTTAAGCTATGGCTTTGAAGCCTCTGAGGTCACCATCAGCCCGCCCAATATTGTCGACAAACAAGCCAACAATTATGGCAACAATAACTCGCGCTTTCGCTACTCAGCTAATGGCTTGGTGACCGTATACACAACCAAAGTAGACGCTGTGCTGAATGCAAAAAATCTACTGAGTGATTTGGGCAAACAGGGCATCACCATTAGCGCTAACGACTATCAGTCGCGAGCTGAGTACATATTTACCGGATTGAACGCCGTGAAACCAGGCATGGTCGAAGAGGCCACGCGCAATGCGCGCGAGGTTGCTGAAAAGTTCGCGGCCGATTCGGCCAGTACCCTTGGAAAGATCAAAGCGGCGCGACAGGGTCAGTTCAGCATCAGTAATCGAGACAGCAACACGCCCCACATCAAGAAAGTACGCATTGTGTCAACGCTTGAATACTACCTGGCTGACTGATGGCAGAACCAACAACCACAGAGCTTTTGACTATTCCTGAGCCCGATGGCGAACGGCCTGTTGGCGGTCATGCCCATCTACTCGATCTGGATTCGCCAATTGAATCTATGGGTAATCTGGCCCAAGAGCTAGGACCAATCTACAAGCTGAAGTTTGCCGGTGATGCTGAGCTTGTCGTGGTGTCGAGTCAGGAGCTGATCGAAGAGCTGTGTGACGAGTCTCGCTTCGACAAGATGGTTAGCGGAGCGCTCTATAAGATTCGCGACTTTGCCAAGGATGGATTGTTCACGGCGCATACTCGCGAAGACAACTGGGTAAAAGCGCACAAACTGCTGTTGCCTGCGTTTTCAATGGGTTCGATGCAGGATTATTTCCCAATGATGCTCGATGTTTCCGAGCAGCTATGTGACCGCTGGGGTCGACTCAACAGTACCGACGAAGTAGACGTTCCGGATGAAATGGTAAGGCTCACGCTAGAAGTGATTGGGTTGTGTGGGTTTGACTATAGATTCGACTCTTTCGGTCGCGAGCAGGCACATCCGTTTGTTGCCGCTATGGGCATGTGCCTTGGCGAGGCCATGGCACGGAGCGTTCGCATTCCGCTGTTTACAAAGCTTGCCGTCGGGCGTAATCGCGCCTACGAAGATGGCATCGAATATATGAATTCGGTTGTCGATACGGTAATCAAAGAGCGCAAAGAAACCGGTCGAGTAGGCGAAGTCGGCGATTTGCTCGATCTCATGCTCGCGAGTCAGGATGATCCCGAAAAGGGTCTTACTGATGAGAACATTCGCTACCAGATAATTACCTTTCTCATCGCGGGCCACGAGACAACCAGTGGATTGCTGGCCTTTACCATTAACCATCTGCTGAAGCATCCGGCAGTTATGACTCGTGCTCGTGCCGAGGTTGATCGCGTACTCGGTCACGATTTGTCCAAGCCGCCGACGCTGCGCGAAGTGTCTGGCCTCTCTTACATTCGTCAAATACTCAACGAATCGCTGAGGCTGCATCCAACCGCACCTGCTATGCAACTCACGCCTTATGAAGACACAGTAATTGGCGGACGTTACGCGGTTAAGAAGCGCCTACCTATACTTGCGCTAACCACCCAGCTTCATCGCGACCTTAAGGTGTGGGGCGAAAACGCCCATCTGTTTAACCCAGAGAATTTTACCCCGGCCAAAGAGAAGGAACGCCCTCCGCATTCCTTTAAACCCTTTGGAAACGGCCAGCGTGCCTGTATTGGCAGTCAGTTTGCGATGCAGGAATCGACCCTTGTCATAGGCATGATGCTGCAGCGCTTCAACCTGATCGACCACACTAACTATCAGCTAAAGGTTAAAGAGACGCTCACCTTCAAACCTGACAACTTCTATCTGCAGGTTCGCGAGCGTACAGCGGCTGATCGCGAAGAGGTGCTTGAAGAAACCGGCAGGCAGAACAGCCAGGCGACTAATGCAACACTTGCCTTGACTGCGGGTCACGATACGCCCCTGTTGGTTCTTTACGGTTCGAACATGGGCTCCGCTCGGCAGATAGCCCAGCGTTTGGCAGAAGACGGGACTGATCAGGGGTATACAGTTACTCTGAAAACGCTCGATGAGGCGGTCGACGCGCTGCCTGTTAACGGCACCTTGCTGGTGGTCTGCGCCTCTTACAACGGCCAACCCCCCGACAATGCGGGGGCGTTCTATCAGTGGCTCGAAGCGCTTGCGCAGCAAACGGCCACAGGTAATTCTCCGCCACTATCGAGTGATCTGCAGTTTGCCGTGTTGGGTGTAGGGAACAAAGATTGGGCAACTACCTATCAACAAGTGCCGCGTTTGCTTGATGAATGGCTCGATCAGCTTGGCGCATCGCGCTTGCTTGCACGGGGTGAGGCAGACGCTCGCAGTGACTTCTTTGGTCAAGTTGATGAGTACATACCGGCTGCGTGGCTTGCCAGCGCCAACCACTTTGATTTGTTGGATGGTAGCGGCGGAAGCGGTGGCTTAAAAGCTGCGCAGAGGAAAACACGCTATCGTGTTGATGAACTGCATGAGCACAGTGCCGCGCTTAGTCATTTTCCTGACATGCAGGCGCTCGAGGTATTAGAGAATCGGCAGCTTGCCGCCGGCAGTCCCGCCTACGGCGAGAGCAAGCATCATTTGAGTCTTAGGCTTCCCGAGGGGGTTGAGTACAAGACGGGTGATCATCTCCTGGTTATGCCGCGCAATCGCAAGTCTTTGGTAGATCGAGTCGCCAGCCGGTTTGGTTTTGAACCCGATCAGCAAGTGGCCGTGATTCGCAACACGCCAGGTGACGATCCGTTGCCGGTGGGTGAAGAGCTAAGCGTTTCAGAGCTTGTTACCTACTACATCGAGCTGCAAGACCCTATGTCACTGCGCATTCTCAAGCGCTTGATCGAGTTTATTGAGTGCCCCAACCGCCGAGCAGAAGCGCAGTCGCTGGTCGACAGCAGTGATCGGTTTGAGAAAGAGATCGTGCAAGCTCGGGTGAGCCTGTTGCAGTACCTCGAGTCTGCTCCCGAGTGTGAATTACCCTTTGAGCTGTTTCTTGAGTTCGTCGCACCTGCGCGACCCCGCTATTATTCGATCTCCTCCAGTGCTCTGGTTGAACCCCGCAGTGTCGACCTGTCGATTAGCGTATTGCGGTCGGCTTCAGCAGATTCGTCGACTTCGGACGATGTCTATGAAGGGGCCTGTTCGGTTTATCTATCTGAATGCGACGTCGGCCAGAGAGTTACCGCCAGAGTGCGCAGCGTAGATTCTCACTTCCTGCCCCCAGAAGATCTGTCGACACCGATAATAATGATTGGGCCGGGCACAGGCGTCGCTCCGTTTCGCGGCTTTATGCAGGATCGGATGTGGCACATGCAAAGCGGCAAATCTGAGCTAGGTGCTGCGCTTCTATTTTATGGCTGTCGCCATCCTGATGCTGACTTTATGTATCGCGAAGAGATGGAGCGGTGGCAACGCGACGCTCTGGTTGATTTGTCGGTCGCAT
>CAZFIA010000015.1:30126-43275 GCA_964519335.1 uncultured Pseudomonadales bacterium | reverse complement strand
TGTCTCCGCAAGCGCGCGATCGGCTAGAAGAAGACTACGACGAGCCCTACGGCAGTCGGAGCTCGTTTGGCTCGGGGGCAGATGAAGGCAGACTTGGTCATTGGCGTGGCGAAGGCTCGGAACGACCCTTTCGAGATCTGGATAATGGCAAATTGTGGGGGGTATGCGCCGGTATCGCGCCCTACCTGGGGCTAGAGCCCTGGGTTGTCCGCTGCCTGGCGATAACTGCCTTTATATTTGCGCCGCAGATTATCGTGCCCGCTTATATCATTGGGTACTTTGTGCTGGATCCGCGTTCGACGCATTACGAAGTGCGCGGAAGTCGCGGCAAGCGCGCCGCCAAACGGATGAAGAAACGTCAGGCTCGTAACGAAAGATTCGCGAAACGCGCCGCAGCCAAGGCAGATGCCAGAGCCACGAAGCTCGCTCGCCGCGAAGCCCGCCGCGCAACGCCTGGTAAGACCCGCAACTCGTTGAACAAAACCCCGGCGGCGGAGCCCGAATTGCCTACCCGTAACCTGCTGCGCAACGTTCGAGGCACGCTGCAAGAGGCAGAAATGCGGCTACGACGCATGGAAGGACACGTTACCTCGGGTCGCTACGAACTTCAGAAGGAGCTGCGCAAGATTGATCCAGCCTAGGTAACTCGGTCTAATCCGCAAAAACATCAGCGTTGATTCGACACTGCTGATTCGAAAACTAAACATTCGAAAACCAAAGATAAGGAAAGCAAGCCGATGAATGATGTCTTCTTAATGGTAATAGTGATTGTTGCACTTAGCCTTGGCGCCGGTGCGTTTCGAGATCACCAGAAGACCAAGCGGCAGGTCCATAGGAACCGGGATGCAGATGATGATTTACGCGCCGAGATCGAGGCTCTACAAAAACGCGTGATCGTGCTGGAAGAAATTGTCACCGACAGCAAATATCAGTTGAAGCGCGAACTGGATAGTCTTTGATGTACTGGGGAATCTGTTCAATCGGTGTTCGTGATGGCTTCCAAAGTCACCCGATCAGGACGATCCGTAAAAACGCCGGTGGCGCCGTCTCTGAACAATCGCCTCGCTGAAGCCAGGCTGTTTACGGTATAGACGGCTGCACCAAAGCCCGCTGTTCGAATTGTAGACAACCTGCTTTTTGTAGCGATCCTGGCGTTTAGATTTACAGCGCAGGCATTAAGCTCGCAGGCGATGGTTAGCATTTCGCTGCTCTTGCGATGAAACAGCGGCGCAACGGGCGTCTTGGCATCTTCGCTGCGAAAGGTTCGTAACAGATCATGGTCAAACGAACTCACCAACACGGCATTAGCGGGCTGCCAATCGCGTAGGGCTTTGGCCACTGGCGTCGCTGTTGCTGGCCCTTTCAATTCGATATTCACTGCCACTTTTGTCGGTAAGACCGCAAACACCTCACTTAGAAGCGGAATCTGCGCACCAGGTGCAGTTTTTTGACCCGCATCGAGCGCGCGCAGTGCCCTGGCCGATTTGCTGATTACGCGGCCTTTGCCGTTGGTGGTGCGATTTAGCGTGTCATCGTGAATCACCAACAACTCGCCATCCACAGCGTAGACGTCGAGTTCGATAGCCTGGCACCCCAGGGCAGCCGCTCGTTGAAAGGAAGGCAGGGTGTTCTCTGCCACTAAGCCTGCTGCACCGCGGTGCCCGATAAGCGTGAAGCCTTTCGTCCATCGGCGACCGGGTGCGCCTGGCTGGCGACGAAGGGCTGTGGTTTGCGCTCGAGTAATCAGAGGGTGGGCTCTTTTTGCTATTAGATGGCACCCAGAGGGCGGTCCCCCTACAATATCAGGCTATGACCTATCAGGTACTCGCCCGCAAACTGCGCCCTGCCGACTTTTCCGCTCTGGTTGGGCAGGATCATGTCGTACAGGCTTTAACCCATGCGCTGGATAACGACCGGCTGCATCATGCCTATCTGTTTACCGGCACCCGAGGCGTGGGTAAAACAACTATTGCTCGAATTCTCGCGCGCTGCCTCAATTGTGAACAGGGGGTGAGCTCGACACCCTGCGGTAGTTGCGACGCCTGCACGGCGATCAGCGAGGGTCGGTTTGTAGATCTAATAGAGATGGACGGGGCGTCGCAGAACAAAGTAGAAAATGTGCACGACCTGCAGGACGGTGCTCAATATATGCCCAACACCGGGCGCTTTAAGGTGTATCTCATTGACGAGGTACACATGCTGAGCAAGTCAGCGTTTAACGCGCTGCTTAAGATTCTCGAAGAGCCGCCGGCTCACGTGAAATTTCTGCTGGCCACTACTGAAGTCAATAAACTGCCGATCACTATTCTCTCACGCTGTTTGCAGTTTCAGCTAAAGAACATGAGCGTTGATAGCATTAGCAGCTACCTTGCAGAAGCATTGAGTGCTGAGGGTATCGAGTTTGACACCGGCGCCTTGCGCATTATTGGTACGGCTGCCTCGGGCAGCATGCGCGACGCGTTAAGTGTAACCGACCAGGCGATTTCTTTTGGTGCCGGCAAGCTGGAAGAAAGTCAGGTTGCCCGTATGCTTGGCGTCTCCGGGCGGGATGAAATTAGCGCGCTACTTACCGCGCTCGCAGCGGCTGACGCCGAACAAGTTTTGACCTGCTCGCAAGAGCTTTCCGATCGTGGGGTAGATTTCGCGGCAGTTCTCGCAGACTTGCTCCGCGCGTTTCACGATATAGCCGTTGCGCAGATTCTGCCAGGCTCGGCTTCACAAGGTGCGGAAAGTGCAGACGACAAAACCGGTAAAGGGCAGGCAACTGATCTAATTACCGACAGTCTTGGCGTGCGCTATGCGAATAGTTTTGAACCCGATGTTGTGCAGCTGTTTTATCAGATTGTATTGCGCAGCCATCACGATCTTGCGATGTCACCAGACCCGCAAATCGGTTTTGAGATGGCACTTTTACGAATGCTTGCATTTGCTCCGGAGGATCTCAAACAGTCGGTGCCGCCATTAACGTCACCGTCTTCTGCTGCTAGCAATTCTGCCAGCGACGCTGAAGGAAACACGAGCGAGTCAGATGCTCAATCAGAGCCAGAGCCAACGACGGCTACCCCGCAACGGGTGAATGCGTTGGTAGCCCATAAACAGAAGCAGAAACAGGTAGACCAAACTCCGCTGCCGCGGGCGTCCGATTCTTTTTGGTACAACCTGCAAGAAAAGCTAGAGGCACAGGGTGTCGTGTCGATGATCATGCGCAATTGTATTTTGCAAAGACGAGAGACACTCACCTCTAAGGGCGATACCAGTACTGATACCAGCACCGATATTGGTAAGAGTGGAGCAACAGAGCGCTGGTATCTGCAACTCGACCCCGCGCATGACGGCATGCTAAGCGACCGTCATCCGACGCAGATCGCAAGTCTCGTTTCTGCCGCCGTCGACTCTAGGGTCGATATCGATCTGTCGGTTGCCGAGCCCGTGTGGGAAACCCCCTTCATGCAGCTCACTCGAGAACGCAAAGAACGCCAGGACGCCGCTGTTAGCCTGATGCGCGAAAGCGAAATGACAAAGTCATTGAGTGAGATCTTTGGGGCGCAGCTGGACGAAGAATCCGTTCGACCTGGTACCGACTTACAACTACAAGAGCAGTCTGGGGAGCAGTCATGAAAGGGATCGGTGATCTCATGAAGCAGGCGCAAGCCATGCAAGAAGACATGCAAGAGAATATGCGGAAAATGCAGGAAGACCTGCAAAACATGGAAGTTGTAGGCGAGTCTGGTGCGGGACTCGTAAAAGTTACTCTCAACGGCAAACATGAGGCGCGCGGTGTCGACATCGATGCGAGTCTTCTGACGGAAGATAAGGAAATATTGGAAGATCTGATTGCGGCTGCCATCAATGATGCCGCGCGGCGCGTGGAGGTGTTAAACGCCGACAAGATGGCCGAGGCCACCAGCGGTCTAAATTTGCCGCCGGGCATGAAGCTGCCCTTCTAGTGGAGTCACTGTCCTAGATGGGGTCTGTATCTATTAGTCCTTTGATATCTGAGTTGGTGACGGCCTTGCAAGTATTGCCGGGGGTCGGTCCCAAGAGTGCTCAAAGAATGGCTCTGCATCTGCTTCAGCGCAGCCGCGAAGGTGGCTCTGAGCTCGCCACAAGCCTGGCCAAGGCCTGTGAGCAAGTGGGTTACTGTGAGTTGTGTAAAACCCTAACTGAAGCACCCCGGTGCGGTATTTGCAGCGACGAGCGGCGCGATGAATCAGTGCTTTGCGTCGTGGAGTCTCCCGCGGACATCCTTGCGATAGAAGCGGCTGGCGGGTTCTCCGGGCGTTATTTTGTGTTACATGGACATCTCTCGCCCATTGATGGCATTGGGCCCCGCGAATTGGGCCTGGATGATTTGGAATCAGCGTTGCGGGCAACCAAAGTCAGCGAACTGATACTAGCAACCAACCCCACGGTCGAAGGCGAAGCCACGGCACACTACATTAGTCAGTTGGCTGCCGGTCTGGTTGAGCGCACGTCGCGCATTGCTCACGGTGTACCTGTAGGAGGAGAGCTTGAGTTCGTTGATGGCGGCACCATCGTTCATGCGTTGGCTGGACGAAGGACGCTCGATTCTTGACTGCCGTGCTTGAACATCAGTATCTCGAAACCAATGAACAACTGCAGGCGGCCGCTGACTCCTGGGCCGGGCCTATCGCGTTTGATACCGAGTTCATTCGAACACGCACTTTCTTTCCCATTCCGGGTTTGTATCAGCTAGCCACTGACATCTACAGCTATTTGATTGATCCGCTCACGGTGGACGCCTGGGGACCCCTGATCAATCGGCTAGATGCCAAAACGCCGGTGGTCATGCACTCCTGTTCCGAAGATCTGGAGCTTCTGAATCACCACGTCAGTGTTCAGCCCGGCGCGCTGTTTGATACGCAAGTGGCCTACGGTTTCATTACGCCAAATTATAGCGCGAGCTACGCAACCCTGGTTGCGGACTATATGGGATTCGAAATTGACAAGGGTGCCACAAGATCAAATTGGTTAAAGCGCCCGTTGTCGAGTGATCAGGTGCGCTACGCTCACGCTGATGTTGCCTGGCTTTTGCAGATTCGTTCGAAGATGCTCGAACAACTTGAGGAGCTAGGGCGTTTAGACTGGTGTGAACAGGAAATGCGCCGCGCAACTACCTACCGAACTCTGGACCCTATGCTCTACTACCAAAATATAGGGTCAGCGTGGCGTCTTGAGTCAAATCAACTGGGCGCCTTGCGAGCCTTATGCAGCTGGCGCGAACAACAGGCGCGTGCAGAAGATGTGCCGCGCAATAAAGTCGTGTGGGACGAGAATCTTATCGAGCTGGCAAAACTTCCTACTCTTAGCGAGGCATCACTTGCTGATGTTTTGCCGGCGGGACTCAGGCGCCGATACGGTGACGACCTGTTGGATGCGCACGAGCGCGGCAGTGACGACCTGTTTGATCTCAAACCTATCGCCAAGCCACTCACTAATGGCGAAAATCGATTAGTTAAAGAGTTGCGAGCGGCTGCTCGCAGTCGGGCGGAGGGACTGGGTATGGCGCCTGAACTGCTATCGCGTAAGCGCGAGGTTGAATCGCTTGTGCGAGCCCGAAGACAGGATCAAAGCAGGCTGCATAACTACGAAGATTGGCGCGCTGAACTCGTGGGAGAGGACTTTATGCGGATCATCGCCAGCCAGTGAGCCAGACAAACTCAAGCGACAGTGAGAATCCCTCAGCCGCAAAAAATCCGCTCGCCGGGGAAGAAATTCCGCTGGAAATTTACCGGAGTTCGCGCCACGAACTGATGTATGTCTATTTACCGGCGCGTGCAGAGGTTGAAACTCCGAGTGCCGATCTGTCCGTGTTGCCCGAGGCGCTGCTGCAGCGCTTCGGCTCACCGGTATATACGCTGTCTCTTGATCTCACACCGGAGCGAAAACTAGCCGCAGCGGACGCCACGCAGGTCCTTGCTGCGATCAAAGAGCAGGGGTTCTATCTGCAAATGCCCCCAACCTTAAACGTAGAACGTACGACTCAAACCCCAGATGCGCGCAATCCGCATGAGGGACGTTAGCCCAGCGATGAGCGCAGAACCAACACATTGGTGGGATGAGCCGTTAGAGACGCTTAGCAAAACCCAATGGGAGGCCCTTTGCGATGGCTGTGGTCGCTGTTGCCTGGTTAAGCTCAAAGACGAAGACGATGACAGCCTGCACTTTACGTCGGTGGTGTGCCATTTGTTTGATCGCAACACAGCGCGCTGCACCGACTACTCGCAGCGTCATGTCAGGGTGCCAGACTGCATTGAGTTTGAGGCGGCAGATCTTCAAAACCTCGACTGGCTGCCAAACACCTGTGCGTACCGATTGCGCGCCGATAGCAAACCTTTGCCTGAGTGGCATCCATTAGTAAGCGGTGACCCGGCGTCAGTGGAAGACGCGGGGATTAGCGTCAAGGGCCGTGTGGTCAGCGAATCCAGTGTTCATCCAGACGACACCGAAGAGTTTATAATTCGCTGGGTGTCAGCCGATTGAGAGAACAATAAATGCCTGAACTTAATGATTCTCTGGCCTGGCTGATCGCGGGTGGCGCTGCTTTCGTCATGTTCTTATGCCTTATCTTTCTGAGCCGAAACTGGCGCAGCTGGTGGCTCAAGTGGGTGGTGAGACTCATTCCACCGGTGGCTATGCTATTACCTGTCGGCGTGCCGGGTTCACAGGGTTTTTATGCCCCTGCGATCATCGTGGCGCCTTTCGAGAAGTACCTGCAGGAAGATGGCGATCCCACCAATGCGATCGCACGGCTGACCCTTGTGATCGCGGCGCTGGTGGGCTTGATTAGCCTTGCGGCCGTCGCTCGCTGGGCTCGAACTCGCTCTGGAACGGGCGTTTCTGACTAGGATCTCCTTAGGGTTCTGGGCGGCCAATCTTGCGCCTTAAAGCCTCGCTCTTTACAGTAGGCAGATTGTGTTTCAACAGGATAATGGCCGCACCCCATGATATTTGACAGTACTGAAAACTATATCTCTACCGACGAGCTGAGCATGGCCGTCGATGCGGCCGTGAAGCTCGAGCGACCCCTGTTGGTTAAGGGCGAGCCGGGCACCGGTAAAACCATGCTCGCCGAAGAAGTGGCGGGTTCTTTAGGTGCACCGCTAATCCAATGGCACATCAAATCGACCACCAAAGCCCAGCAGGGTCTGTATGAATATGACGCCGTTTCGCGTCTGCGAGACTCTCAGCTAGGCGACGAGAGAGTCAAAGACATCAGTAACTACATCCGCCAGGGCAAGATGTGGGAGGCGTTCGAAGCTGACCAACAGGTGGTGTTGCTGATTGACGAAATCGACAAGGCAGACATCGAATTTCCGAATGACCTGCTGCAAGAACTCGACAAGATGGAATTTTACGTCTACGAACTCGGCAAGACGGTAAAGGCCAAGCGTCGTCCGGTAGTCATCATTACCAGTAACAACGAAAAAGAGCTGCCCGACGCGTTCTTACGTCGCTGCTTCTTTCATTACATTAACTTCCCCGACCGCGAGACGATGCAGCAGATCGTTGATGTGCATTTCCCTAACGTGAAAAAAGACATGGTTAAAGAAGCCATGGATATCTTCTTTGACGTACGTAAGGTACCGGGGCTCAAGAAAAAGCCAAGTACCTCTGAGCTTATTGATTGGCTAAAACTTCTAATGGCCGACGATATTCCAGATGAAATTCTAACCAATCGCGATACGACCAAGGCCATACCTCCTTTATACGGAGCGCTGGTCAAAAACGAGCAAGATGTGCATTTGCTGGAAAGGCTTGCCTTCATGAATCGTCGTGACTCGCGGGGCTGAGGGCATCACCCATGCTGATCAACTTCTTTCTAACGCTGCGTAAATACAAGATTCCCTGCACGCTGCGGGAACTGATGGACTTGCTTGAGGCGCTTAAGCAGCGCCTGGTTTACGCAAACATTGACGACTTCTACTTGCTGTCGCGAACCTGCCTTTGCAAGGACGAGAAGCACTACGACAAGTTTGATCGCGCGTTTGCAGCTTACTTCAAAGGGCTCGACGACCTGCATGGCATGCTCGAATCCATGATTCCAGACGAGTGGCTGCGCCGCGAGTTTGAAAAATCGCTGACGCCGGAGGAGCTTGAGCAAATCAAGAGCCTGGGCGGGCTAGAAAAGCTGATTGAGGCATTCCAGAAGGCGAAGGAAGAAGAAGAGAAGAAGGCGGCTGAAGAAGCCAAGAAAGGTAAAGAAGGCAAAGAGGGCGAAGAGGGCGATGCCGATCGCGAAGGTAAAGACGGCCCCAATGGACCCGCTAAAGGCAAAAAGAAGAAAGCCAAGAAGGCCTGGAACGATCGTCAGTACAAAAATCTGGACGACTCTGTAGAGCTGGGCACGCGCAACATCAAGATGGCGCTCCGACGGCTGCGCAAATTTGCCCGCACCGGCGCTGAAGATGAACTCGATCTGGATGACACCATCCGCTCGACCGCGCACAACGGCGGCATGCTCGATATCAAGATGCAGCCCGAGCGCAAGAACACGGTGAAGGTCCTGTTGTTCCTCGATATCGGCGGCTCGATGGATGCCCACGTTAAGGTTTGCGAAGAGCTTTTCAGTGCGACGCGCACCGAGTTCAAGCATCTCGAGAGTTTTTACTTCCACAACTTTATTTACGAGTCGGTCTGGAAAGACAATCGCCGTCGTATGAGCGAGCGCATGCCCACGCTCGATGTGCTCAACAAATATTCGGCTGACTACAAGATCGTATTTGTAGGCGACGCCACCATGGCACCTTACGAGATCACCCATGCAGGTGGTTCGGTTGAGCATTGGAACGAAGAGCCGGGCACCGAATGGATTGCACGCTTCAAAGAAGTGTACGAGAAGATCGTGTGGATCAATCCCACACCACAGGAAACCTGGGAATACTCGTCTTCCGTTGCACTCACTCAGGACCTGGTTGATGGCAACATGTTCCCGCTGACCGTGCGCGGCCTTGAAGAGGGCATGAACCAGCTCTCGAAGTGAGTTCGAGGCTTACTTCAAAGCAAGGGTCGCGCAAACCCCGGGCTCCCCGACGCAAACGGTTTAACGAAGAGCAGCTCAGCTTACGCAAATCCAGTGTTCCCGAGCTTAGCTACCCGGCTGAGCTTCCCATTACCGATCACGTAGATGAAATAAAGACCCTGCTGGGGTCACATCAGGTTGTGGTTGTTGCCGGTGATACAGGGTCGGGTAAAACCACTCAGCTCCCCAAGATTGCGCTGGCCGCGGGTTTTGGCGTAGGCGCAATGATTGGCCACACTCAACCCCGCAGACTTGCGGCGAGGGCCGTTGCAAATCGGGTTGCCGAAGAACTGGGAACAGAGGTTGGCAAGCAGGTGGGCTTTAGCGTTCGCTTCTCGGATCAGACGGGCGATACCACGCTGGTCAAGATGATGACCGATGGCATTCTGCTCACCGAGATTCAACATGATCGCAAGCTGCTGGCCTACGACCTCATTATTATTGATGAGGCGCATGAGCGATCACTGAATATCGATTTCTTGTTGGGTTACCTGCGCGATCTCATAAAGCAGCGCCCCGAGCTGCGACTGGTGATTACCAGCGCAACGATTGACGAGTCGGCGTTTGCGGAGCACTTCTCGGACGCGCCCATCGTCAGAGTGAGCGGCCGCAGCTACCCAGTTACGCTTAACTACGTTGATCACACAAACGACTATGCAGAGCAGCTGGAATACTGCTTTAGTGAGATTCGCAGGCAACCGAATGCCGCGGCGCGCGATGTTCTGATGTTTCTATCGGGGGAGCGTGAAATTCTGGATACGGCGCGGCTGCTGCGGCGTAATCTGGGTGAGCGTTGGGAGATACTGCCGCTTTATGCGCGCCTTTCTGCGCGCGAGCAGGCCAGAGTTTTTTCCAAGAGCACTAAACCCCGTGTTGTGCTCGCAACCAACGTGGCAGAAACCTCGCTAACCGTTCCAAACATCGGCTATGTGATTGACCCCGGGATGGCTCGGCTATCGCGTTACAGCTACCGATCAAAATTACAACGCTTACCGATCGAAGCCATTTCGCAAGCGAGTGCGACTCAGCGCGCTGGCCGTTGTGGTCGCATTGCACCGGGTTTGTGTTTTCGGCTGTACAGCGAAGATGATTTTAATGCGCGCGAGGAATTTACCGAACCCGAGCTCAGGCGGTCGAATCTTGCGGCGGTGGTGCTGCAGATGCGCGCCTTCCGCCTGGGAGACATACGCACTTTTGGATTTTTGAATCCGCCGCAACTCAAGGCAATCACCGACGCCGAACGGCTACTCACCGAGTTGGGTGCGCTCAAAGGTGATGCAATGAGCAAAACAGGCCAAAAGATGGCGCGGCTGCCTCTCGACCCGAGGCTTGCGCGGATGCTCGTCGCCGCATCTGAATTTGGTTCTCTCAAAGAGCTTCTGATTATTGCGAGTGCCCTGGCAAGCCAGGATCCTCGCGAACGCCCGCTAGATAAACAACAGGCCGCAGATACAGCACACGAAATATTTGCCGATGAACGCTCCGACTTTATGGCGTTTTTGAATATTTGGCGCTGGGCCGAAAAACAACGCGATGAACTCGGTAGCTCTGCGCTGAGGCGGGCGTTCAGCAAACGATTCTTGTCGCCGGTGAGGATGCGCGAATGGCGAAGCCTGCACGCTCAACTCAAGAGTGCCTGTCGGGCCGCTGGCCTTAAGACGATGGATGCTCCCGCAAGTTATTCCGCTATTCATCAGGCGCTAATCACCGGTTCGCTGAGTTTATTGGGTCTGCATGACGAACGCGGACAATATCTGGGTGCGCGCGATCAACGCTTTGCTCTGTTTCCGGGTTCCCACCAGCATAAGAAAAACCCCAAATGGGTGATTGCTGCTGAGATAGCGGAAACCAGCCGAGTTTATGCGCGCTGTGTGGCCGGCGTCAGTCCACAGTGGCTCGAACGGGCGTCCAGACATCTGCAAAAACGCTCCCACAGCGAACCCAGTTGGGATTCGTCCCGGGGCGAGGCGATGATTTTTGAGCGGGTTGTGCTTTATGGGCTCACTCTCTCCGAACGTCGTCCGGTTCGTTTGGCACCCATCGATGCAGCCCTCGCTCGTGAGTTGTTTTTGCGCGACGGACTATTGCGCGGTGGACTCGATAATCCGCCTGAATTTGTGCTGCACAATCTTGAGCAGATTCGCAGTGTGCTAGACCTTGAGGCGCGGGGGAGACGACGGGATCTGCTGGCAGCCGATGATGATCTCGCAGCATTTTATGATGAGCGATTACCCGCAGAAGTTGTTAGCTCTAAAACGCTTAATGCCTGGGCTCGTCGAGCGGATACCCAGATACTACAAAGCCTGCGCATGGGGCTCACAGATGTCCGCCGCTCCGAAGACAACACCACGTCGGAAGAAGATTACCCCGGTGAGCTAACCATCGCGGATGTGAAATTCACGCTCAGCTATAGATTTGCACCCGGTGAAGACGACGATGGCATGAACGTTCGCGTCCCGCTTGGCGTGTTAGCAGGAATCGTACCTGAGCCGTTCGAATGGTTGGTGCCAGGCATGCTTGCCGCCCGGGTTGAAGGAATGGTGCGCAGTTTACCCAAGCGGATACGGCGCAAACTGGCGCCTGTGCCCGATCACGTACGTGAAGTCATGCCCGTGCTGTTATCGCCTAATGTTTATCGACGCGGCAGTTTGGTCGATGCCGTGGCAGATGCGCTTGGGCATCAGTTTGGGGTCGGGATTAACCCGTCAGACTGGGATCTCGAGCGGTTGGATCCGCATCTTAAGGCTAACTTTCAGATCAGCGGCAAACGTCGCAAGCTGCTTGGGCAAAGCCGGGTACTGGCACAGATGCAGGAATCACTGCTGGAAAAGCAATTTGCCAGCGGCGCCGACGCGCGCGCGAAGCAAGAACAGCACAAGCTGAGTGAATTTCCCGCATCAGGAGTACCCCCGCGAATGCACTTGCGCGGCGGAGGCGAACAATTAGTTTATCCGGCACTCCGGGATGATGGTGACAGCGTGAGTCTGGTGATGTGTCCTGACGCGAGCACCGCCGCTAGCCACAATCGCACTGGCTACCCGCGCCTGGCCAGAATTGCGGATGCCGCAAATCAGCGCTACCTGCTTAAGTTGCTGCGTTCCAATAAACAGCTTGGCCTTTACTACGCCGCGTTCGGTAGCGCCAAAGAGCTTGAAGATAGGGTGCTTAACCACCTGTATTGGAACAAGTTTTTCTCGGAAAAACCGCTACCAGAGAGTGCTGATGCTTTTCGGGCGGCCTTGCAGGGTGGCCGGCAGGCGTTGGTGCGCTTCTACCAGAACTACGAAGAGACGCTTATTGCAGCGCTCAGCGCGCGGTTCGAGATTGTCCGCCGGCTTGACGACCTAACATCACCAGCCTATGTGGGGGCTATAGCAGATGTAACCCAGCAGCTTGATGATTTGTTTGGTCAGGAATACCCCCAGCTTAGCGCCTGGCCCCGTTTTCAAGCCACGCCTGGCTATCTGCGAGGCATCAGCTACCGACTAGATCACCTGCAGGGGCGGGTGGATAAAGATCAGCGAGCGATGCAAAAACTGGATGATGCGCGCAATAGGCTATTGGCGCTCCGGGCGGCCTTGAATACGAGTTCTGGTCAGGGGGCGAGTCCCGCCGACCTGGACGCCCTATGGGTAGCGCTTGAAGAGTGGCGTTTGGCCCTGTTTGCCCAACCGCTCGCCCTTCACAACGGGATGTCGGATAAGAAATTGGCTAAACGGCTGGAAGGCCTCGAAACGCGGTTGGGGCTCCGCTAGCGCTGCTTACAGCGCTCTTGTAAGCGGGCTAGTAAGGTCTTTGGTATGCCTAGTATAATCGCGTCTGCGCTGATGCGATTAGGCTTTGGCGAAGACCTAATACTGGCAAATCAAATTAAGAACGGTGGCGGTCTTTAGGTCACCAACCGGGAGAATCCAAGTAATGCAAACGTTGAATCAGAAAATGAAGCCGATCGCGAGTGTAGTTGGAACTGCGTTTGTCGCCACTCTGGCGAGTGCATGTAGCTCCGATACCGCCACTGACACATCGGTAGCCGCCACTGAATTGGCCGAAGGCTACGATCTAGCCGTTAAGGCCGATACCGAAGGCAAATGCGGTGAAGGCAAATG
>CAZFIA010000015.1:28041-30026 GCA_964519335.1 uncultured Pseudomonadales bacterium | reverse complement strand
AAGTGTGGCGAAGGCGACGCGAAAGATGCTGAAGGCAAGTGCGGTGAAGGTAAGTGTGGCGAAGGCAAGTGCGGCGAAGGCAAGTGCGGCGGCTAGCTTGAGCTCGGGCGTCTCTTGCTAAAAAAAGGGATGTCCAGGTTCGCGAAGACCTGATCAAAAAGAGGCCCCGATTACTCGGTGCCTCTTTTTTTTACGGAGTTTTTCGGAGTTTATTCCGAACCATTGGCGGAATTAATCGTTCGAGGTTATGTCGAATTTTAGTATGTCTGAACCCCCCGAAAATTCGTCGTCTACTACCCGTAACCGTTATCCGGTAACTGGAGCAGGGCTTGGCTTGCGGCGTGGATTGCTTCGCGAGCTTGCGCAAACCGGTACCGAAGACTTTGACTTCATGGAAGTCGCCCCAGAAAACTGGATTGGTGTTGGCGGCCGCTTCGGTCGCGATTTCCGAGCCTACGCAGAGCGCTTCCCGTTAGTTTGTCATGGCCTGAGCCTGTCAATTGGTTCGCCCGCTGCGCTAGACGTTGGATTCCTTGGCGAGGTCAAAACCTTCTTGGATCGCTACGACGTTAAGTGCTACAGCGAGCATTTGAGCTACTGTGGCGATGACGGGCACCTCTATGATCTTATGCCCATACCCTTTACCGAGGCTGCGGTTCGATATGTGGCCGATCGAGTTAAACAGGTTCAGGATGTTTTGGAGCGCCGGATAATTCTTGAACATGTGTCTGCCTATGTTGCTCAGTCCGACGAACTTAGCGAAATAGAGTTTGTAAACGCTGTGGTGCAAGAATCTGACTGCGACTTGCTTATCGATGTGAACAACGTGTTTGTTAATGCCAGAAACTTTGGCTTCGACGCGCATGACTATATAAGCCGCTTGCCGAGCGATCGAATTGCCTATGGTCATATAGCGGGGCACTACGAAGAAACGGATGACCTGCTTGTGGATACGCATGGTGCTGCCATTGTCGAGGGTGTGTGGGAATTGCTTGACCACGCTTATGCGGAGCACGGTGCTTTTCCAACTTTGCTTGAGCGCGACTTCAACTTTCCGGGTCTTGCTGCACTCAAGATGGAAGTCGACCGGGTTCGTGGCGCTCAAAGGCGAGCATCGGACCATTCCTTAAAGAGGCTTAAGGAATTGCCAGACCGTGATCCGTCGGTTTATCAAGCGGCTGAGGTAGACCGTGTCTCAGCCGGGTAGCAACCTGCCAGATTTCCGCGAAATGCAGCTCGAATTTACGGCGCATATACGCAATCCCTCGATAAACGCGAAGCCTGAGGGGTTGGAAACCCGGCGGATGAAAATCTACCTCGAGCTGCTCTACAACAACGTCGAGAAATTTCTGTCGAACACTTTTCCCGTTACCCGCAGTACGTTTGCTGATGAGCGCTGGGAAGCGCTGGTACGTGACTACCTGCATCGGCACAAAGCCACGTCACCGTACTTTCTGGAAATACCGCAGGAGTTCATGGAATTCCTGTCATCCACTCGTGTGGGTGAAGCCGCCCACCCAGATGCCGTGAACGACCCCGAATGGTTGTTAGAAATGTGCCACTACGAGTGGGTTGAACTTGCGCTCGATGTCGCAGATCTTGAGCTGCCCTGGGAGGCCGTTGATCCTGATGGCGACTTTCTCGGGTCCCGATGGGTGATCTCGCCACTGTTGTGGTCGCTGGGATATGAGTGGCCAGTTCACACTATTGGCCCGTCTACGGTCGCCACTTTAGAAAAGAAGCCCACTTTCCTTATTGTATTTCGTGACGCAAAAGATAAGGTGCGGTTTCTGGAGTCGGATGCGCCGACCTCCCGGTTCCTTGCCCTGCTGGGTGAAGACCGGACGCTACGCGAAGTTATCGACCAAATGGTGGTAGAGATGCCGCAGCTAAAGGCTGCCGAAGTGGAGACAAAGATGTTGGCGACGCTCAAGAAGCTGCGCGGAACGGATGTTGTGCTGGGGCCTATGCGGCACTCTGGCGGT
>CAZFIA010000015.1:8351-27941 GCA_964519335.1 uncultured Pseudomonadales bacterium | reverse complement strand
GTGCTGGAGAGAGTGCTTGCGAGGAACCCAACCATGTATAGACCCCCTCTGCTGAAAGTCATCGCATTGTGCTTCTTTTTATCGTCAGTTGGCGGCTGTGCGAGTTGGGCAGTCGGGCCAAATGGTCAGCCACAAGACCCTTACGAGAATTTAAATCGAAAGACCTTCGGGTTTAACGATTTTGTGGATCGAAATGTCTTCAAACCGGTAGCGAAGGGCTATGTAAAAGTAGTGCCTGGTTTTGCCAGGCGCGGCATACACAACGCGTTGGTTAATTTGGGCACACCAGCCGTAGCGCTGAACCAACTGTTGCAAGGCAAAGGCGTCAAGGCGGCGAGCGACAGCGGCCGCTTTATCGTTAACAGCACCCTGGGCATAGGCGGTTTGTTTGACCCGGCGACGCCGATGGGACTGCAGGCTCACAATGAAGACTTTGGTCAGACACTGCAGGTATGGGGAGTGGGTCCAGGTCCACATATAGTCTCGCCGTTCACCGGTTCGACCACGGTTACAGATGCTGTTGGCACTTTTGTTGGTGCGTTTACCAATCCAATCAACCTGTTCGAAACCCAGACACAGATCATCGTTCGCGTGGTCGGCGTGGTAGACCTGCGCGCAGAACTATTGTCTGCCGAAACTCTTCTGTCCGGAGACAAATACCTGTTTCTGCGCGATGCCACACTGCAGCGCCGAATGTTTCTCGTCGCCGATGGCGAATTGGAAGAAGATCCCTTTCTGTCTGACGAATTCGATGACTATGAGGATGACGAAGATGACTGGGAACTGGACTCAGAGGTTGAGTCGAATGCTGAATCTGAGTTAGACGAGATCTAAAGCCCACCCTATGTCAGACGAACTCGACGGATTGCGCCGCGACCAGGCGGCAGCAGCCTTGCTGCAACGCCGTATGCTCCCGTCTTCGCCGGTGCAGCTATCGAATATTCGTATCGACTACCAACTCTGGCCGGCGAGCGAACTCACCGGTGATTTTGTTGACGTTGTTACCCGCCCAAACTCCGAGGTGGTGTTTGTCGTCGCCGACGTTGCTGGTCACGGCACCGCAGCAGCACTAGTTACCGTGTTGCTAAAGAGTTTTATGTGCCGACTTGCGGAGACCGAAACCGTCCAATCCCGCAGTGATCCTGCTCTGCTGTTGGAGGCCCTCAATGCGGAGCTGCTTTCGATCAAGCTTGAACGCCATGTTTGTGCGTTATGCGGTGTGGTCTCTGCTGACAATAGTCTGATGTTGGCCGGCGCGGGAATGTCACCTCGGCCGATGTTGCACAGAAGAGACCAACCCTCAGCATCCGTTGTCGAATTATCTGGCAAGGCAGTGGGCCTTTTTGAGGATCCTGGCTATGTATCGACACGGTGCGAACTTGCGCCCGGAGATCGCTTGACGGTAGTTACCGACGGCGTACTTGAAGTTATGTCGGGACCAAACCTGCCAGCCAAGGAAGCACAGCTTGCTGTGGCGGCCGTGCAGCAATCACAAGCCCAGTTCTGGGAATCACTTTCCTTATCACCCCAGGCGGGAGGTCCGGATGACCTTACCTGGTTCTGTTTGGAGAGAGTCGCTTGAGTGAGCGCGGCAGAATTTTGGTAGCGAGCGATAGTGGCACTTTCTTATTGCGCTTCGTGGGCGATGTTCGCCTCACGCTCTGTGTTGCAATAGATGACTACCTGCAGCAGATGTTTTGCGATCCAGACTTTGAGGCGGTTGTTGTTGATCTGTCTGAGGCGCAAGGTCTGGATTCGACCTCGTTGGGTTTGCTTGTCAAGTTGGCGCAAGAGACCTTGAGGCAAACTGGCAAAGAAGCCTTGCTCTTAACCAAGGATGGCGACGTCCACGGTGCACTTCAGAGCGTTGGCGTTGATGAATTGTTTGAAATCACATCCGCAGTTACCTCATCTGTTGTTGCATCCTCTGCGGTTGTAAAAGAGGTGAATTCATCGCCCCTAGAATGTGCCAGTGACGATCTCAAGGAAGAGCGCGCTATACGCAAGCGCGTGCTGGAAGCCCATCAACGGTTGATGGCGTTGAACGAAGCGAATGCGGCTGCCTTTAAAGACCTTGTTGCGCAACTCGAGGCTCTAGGCTCCTAAGCAGTTGGCAACCGATTGGCGCTACGGCGCACGTTGAGCTTGTTGTTTGGCCTTAATGAACTGCGCGTGGGGAACATAAAGTAGTTCACTAATCCGCCGTATCGCGTGCTCTTCGAGAGCGTGCAGTTTCTTGTCACTATGGGCCAGGCGCCAAAGGGACACCATTAGTTCAAATTTCTCATCCGCTTCCAGAACTTCGTTGATTGTCCGGGTGTACTCGTACAATCCCACGCTCGCCTCGTGTTTTGCGCGCGCGTCTGTAACTAGCCACTCGGTAGTTGCTGCAGACAGATCAAAAAGGTTCTGCAGACTTTCTTCGATGAGGGTGATTTCGTCGGCGCCCATTTCGTGATCCGCCCAGGCAACTTCAAACAGCAGCATTGCAGCCGCTGAGGCCAAAAGTTGTCCTTCGTCCTCTGGAAGCTCAGTGCTCGACGGTGATGCGGCGCTCCGAAGCAGGTTTTTTATCGCGTTCAGCATGCGCGAATTAGGCCTAGCGCGATGTTGAGTGTGTCCAGGTTGGCCTCTGGTTTGTTCGCATGCTCGCTGAGGTAGCGGCGATAGGCGCGCGCCCCGGGTAAGCCGCTGGCAACTCCCAGCATGTGTCGGGTGATGCTGTGCAAGCGCGTGCCTTCGGTAAGCTCGAGCCCAACGTAGTCCAGATAATCGATCACGGGCGCCAAGCGAGTCGCGGGTAGCGCTGTGCCGAACCACTGGTGCTCAAGTTCTGCCAGTAGCCAGGGATTGTGATACGCAGCGCGACCGATCATTACTCCGTCGCAGCCTGTTTCTGCCACCAGTTTGCTCGCCTGCTCGACGTTGTCGATGCCGCCGTTGAGCATCAGAGTGAGTTCAGGATAGCGCGCGCGCGTTCGGGCCACCCGTGCGTAATTTAGTGGGGGCACGCTGCGATTTTGTGCGGGTGACAGACCGCTCAAAACGGCGATTCGTGCGTGTAAGGCAAATTCGCTCACGCCAGTTTCAGCTACGCTTTCAATGAACCGGAAAAGAAACTCATCGTCGTCGTGGTGATCGAGTCCCAACCGACATTTAACGGTAACGGGCAGGGACGTTGATTTGCGCATCGCCTGGGTGCAGCGGCCAACCAGTGTTGGCTCTGCCATTAGGCACGCGCCAATTCTGGCGTGCTGTACTCGGTCGGACGGGCAGCCGATATTGAGGTTTACCTCTGTAAAACCTGCTTGTTCAGCAATCGCGGCGCACTGAGCGAGTTCCTCCGGGTCACAGCCACCGAGCTGTAGGGCAAGGGGCTGTTCCGCAGGCTTGAAGGCAAGCAGTCGCTCGCGCGGGCCGTGCAGGATGGCGCCGGTGGTGACCATCTCGGTATACAGGCGGGCGTTTGGACTAAAACGCCGATGCAACTGGCGGCAGTGGCGATCGGTCCACTCCATCATCGGAGCAACAAGCAGGGCAGGCATAAACAAATTATAGGGTCTTGGGCATTCCCTTGGCGAAATTATTGGGTCCAGGCGGCCAGTTATGGGAACTGCGTCGTCTGGTTGGTGCCGAACTAGCGGGTACCTGGTCCGGCTTATCGATTGCTTAGTCGTGCTCGTCGATACCTTAGTCAGTTGCTTATGCCAAGAAAGCTGTCAAAAATGGACTAAATCCAAGTAGAAAATGCAGAAAATATGCAGAGTTCAGGGATTATTCAGCTATTTCCTCCATAATCTCTTCATATTCACTGTTCAACTCTAAGCCTTGTGCGTATAGTTGTTTCCCTAAACGTCTGAAAACGTTGGAATAAAGCAAATATGTTGCTTCAAAGAACAATAAGAACATCAGTTCACGCCATTGGCATCGGCGTTCATAGCGGTCAGAAGGTCGGTATGAAGTTGCGACCGGCAGCAGCAAACAGCGGCATTCGCTTTGTCCGAACTGATCTGCCAGGACACCCCGTGGTGCCAGCACAGGCTAATCGGGTGTCAGATACCTGTCTGTCGACTTCAATTACCGAGGGCCGGGCAGAGGTTGCGACAGTTGAGCATTTAATGTCGGCGCTCTGGGGCCTCGGCGTCGACAACCTCATCGTCGAGCTCACTTCGCGAGAAGTACCGATTATGGACGGCAGCGCAGAACCTTATATCAAACTTATCGAGTCGGTAGGGCTGAAAACACAGGATGCGCCTAAGCGGTTTATTCGAATCAATCGACCCATTGAAGTTTCCAATGGCGATGCCCTGGTTAAGCTCACACCCTACAACGGATTTCGCGCGAGCTACACGTTTGTCGCCGACCATCCAGTGTTTGATCGGTATCCCAAGCGGCTGGATATGGTGTTCAACGGCGACAGCTACATCAAGAATTTGTGCGGCGCACGCTCATTTGGTTTGATCAACGAGCTTGAACAGGCGCAACAAATCGATCGCTGTCTGGGTTCAAGCCTCGACAACGCGGTGGGTATTGACGACACCGACATCCTCAACGAGGGTGGGTTGCGTTACAACGACGAGTTTGTGAAGCACAAGGTGCTGGACGCCATTGGCGACCTGTATCTTCTAGGGCATCAGATTATTGGCGCGTTCGAAGGCTACAAGTCTGGCCATGCGATCAACAATGCGCTGGCAAAGGCGTTGCTCGCAGATGCAGATGCCTGGGAGATGGTTACCGTACCCACAACTCCGGCAGACAGCGCAGGCGTAATCGAGGCCGACGCTCTGAGGCACACGGCGGGATAACCAGCGCCTAAGTGGCTGGACCGTCGAGCATCTTCGTTAAAAAGTCTTGTATTACCGGCACAGCTTCTCGCGCCGTCATTAGACGGCGTTCTTCGAGTTCCTGAGCGATGTTTTTAATGCTTCGCTCGCCATCTATGAGTGACATAAGGTAGGCGTGTACCTGAGTTGCAAGCGCCTGTTGCTGAAACAGTTCGAGTGTCGGAACGGGTTTTGCTGGATTGCTGATCCAAACGGGAACTGAGTTTTCGCTTTCGGCTGCATCCCTAGCTGCCGCGCTGATAGCGCGAACTTTGTTTGCCGCAAAGGCATGAAGCAGCTCATTGCGTGAAAACCTGGAGTGGGGTGATTGCAGATAAGGTCCGCGCTCTTCTATCACTGAGGGCTCATCAAAACCGTTGGACGCCACAAGCGCGCAGAGCTCTTCTATGAGTAGACATTGGGCGGGATCGGCGTTGGCAAAGGAAACGGACCCGAAGTTGAGCCAGCGACCGCCAGGGGCGAGTAGCCGGTTGATTCGCCGTGCCGTTGCGGCGGGTGATTCCTGTACGACGTCGGTAAACCAGGGAGTCACCACCGTATCAAAACTCTCTGGCCCAAAGGGCAGGGCGCGTGCATCGGCTAGCACAAAACTGAGCTTTGCAGCAGTTGGCCTTGGTTCGGCGCGGAGCGTGCGCTCTATCGCTGTGTCCTTGGTTTGCACGGGAGCCAGCGGAAACTCCCAGAGTTTTACACCCGACCCTGCGGCAGTGCCTGCGTGTGTTATTTGTCGTGCTGCAAGTGTCGAAAACGGGTTTATGTCAACCGCGGTTAGTTCAGCCACTTCCGTTGTTTCAGACCCTGCGAGATCCCAGGCCAATCGTCCGCCTCCGGCGCCAAGTACCAGTGTTTTTCCGAAGGCACCTGGCGCCACCTGTTGAAGCATGCTGAGTGCCTGGGTGTTTTCGGCGTCGCCCCACACCCAATCTCGAAACAGATTAGTTGCGTAGCCAAATAGCGTGGTGGTGTCTTGCAGCCCCCGGGTCTTTAGGGCCCGATAAGTGGGGTGATCACTGCCGGGTCGGTCTTGTAGCAAGGGTTCGAGCAGAACAGCCAGGCAATCAAGCTGCGCACCATAGGCGTGAGAGAGATGTGTGAGGCGAGCGGCGGTGGTCTGTGTTGCAGCGGAAGACTGGTCTAGTGCCGAAAGTGATGCGTCGCATTCACTTTGTCGCTTAAGCAGAAGCTGTTGCTCACTGTGGGTGCGGGCTTCCCAGCGGCCAAGCTCCTGCTCCGGGTTTGGGAACAAAAAGGGTACGCCGGCAAGCATCGGATAGGTGATGTCGCAGCCGTCACAGTGCAACTGACTATCGAGCGACTCGGCCTCGCCGCAGGCCGGACAATATAGAGAAGGGGTAGTCATGGGCGCTGAAGTTAAGCCCCCAAACCCTATTAGGCAATAGTGCCGCTTACGATAGGTTGGAAAGCGGTAAGGCTGTCTTGCAAGATTGCATCGCCCAATCCATGACCCGGGAACAAGGTGCCAAAATTACCCTGTTCGCCGTGCAGTGCCATATAGTTGAGAACCACCGCTTGCGCGAGTTGATTAACGTTATTGGCCACGGGGGTTGCCGCAGTTTCGACGTTGCCGTTAGCTCGCATGAATCCCAGCTGCTGATGCATTGCCATTTCTTCTGCGGTACCGCCCATGAGTTGAGCCGGACCCGAAGGGTTGTACACCAAAAACCAGGTCGCCGCGGTTTGCTGGTTGTCGCTTGACCACTCACCCTTGCCACGACCGTCTGCGGTGTCGTCGATCGCGCCGTTGCTTGATAGCGAGCCATCTGAAAACACGTACATCATAAGGGGGCGACCAATACGAGCTGCGTATTCCAGACATGCGCCCATGCACCGACCAGCGCGAAGGTCTTTGACTTCTCCTTCTGCGCGTCGCCCGCCATGGTAATCGTAGCCGCCCATCTCGATGGTGCCGGCCCCAGCAAATCCGTTGATAACCATTTTCATGACGCTCGCCGTCTTGCGAAATTGTTGCTCACTCGCGAATTCTGCGTCACTGAAGATGCCGTTTGCGCCCACTATCAGCGGATCGTTGGCGGGGTTGAGCGTCGACGGGTCACCGAAGCGGTCGGCAAGGTCTGCACTTTTTAGGTAACCACACCGGACCATATCTTTCACAACATCGGCCGAGGTTATAGGTGCAATTGCCCCGCCCGCGGCGTAAACGTCGGTAACCTTCAGTTTTTCGTCGCTGATGCGATAAATAGATTCCATCACCGCGATAGCGTCTTGCTGGCTAAGCACACTCGTCAGGTCGCCGACGTCAACAAGGCCTGTCACATCGCTTGGGCGATCAACCTTGGTAGGTCGTTTTGTCAGGTCAATCTGGTCCATGGGCGCCATCGAGCGGCCGCCTGAGTCTGTGTTGCGTGAACCGATAAGGTCCAGTAGAGAGCCGGCGGCTCCTGCGGCACCTATCCCATACATCGGATTGTGTGGGTTGTTGTCGGTATCGTTTTCTGAGCGGGCAGGAATAACAGCGCCGTTTATATTTGCCCGGGTGCCTGGGCTAGAGATCTTTTCCAGCATGCCGCGCAGAAAGGCTGAGTCTGAGTGAAACGCGAGACCAAGTTGTTGGTCGATAAAATCGTTGGAGTTAGTGGCCGGGTTTGCGATAGAAGGGATCATGTCGCCCGGCAGCCCTTGGCGTTCATAGCCTGCCGTGCTTAGAAAGTCGAGCTGGCCACCTTGTTGGCCGACAAGTACGTTTGAACCCGCCGAGCTGCTGCCGCCGGCCAGATCGAAGCAGATGAAGGGGATTTTGCCGGCGCCGTTTACCGCAACGCCACACTGATTGCGTACGATGTCGGCGAGTGCAGGATCGAGGAACTCGGCATAGGCGGCACTTCCGCTGCCAATGGTGATGGAAGCCCCGCCAATAGTTGTGGCTGCGCCTGCAATAAAACCCTGTGACAAAAACTGTCGACGGGTACGCGGCCGAGCGTGGCCTTCATGGCGCAGCGGATCATCGTACTTGCGCTTTCTTTTTCGTAGCATCGCTAATCTCTAAATCGGTCTTTCTAGTGGATCAAAACGGCTGCGCTGCCCAGAACAGCGGCACAAGCGCCTTTAACAACTCGTTCGGTACGATCGGGTTCGCAGTTGCCTCCGCATGAGGACAGACGAGTAATGAGTGCGTTTAACTCGGAGCTAACCGCCGTGTGATCAGGCTGGCTGGCTACGTTGCCTACTCCGCGCGTTAGCAGTGGGTTAATCACGAGCGATGTATCACCGAACGCTGAGCCCACCTCGACATTAAAATCAAAGCCAGGGAAAAAGCTGCTGCGTAACGACGGACTGTTTACCAGTTCGTCGCAGTACTGAATGGCGAGCTGTGTCACCGCCATCTGCTGCGAAGAAATAAATCCTTCGACGGCTGGACTTATTGGCAAGGCCTGATGTACCGCCTCAAAGGTTGCTACTACGTTGGCGTTAGTGGTTGGCACACCCGTAATCACAGAGAGACTCGCATTCACCTCTGCGAAGTCTCTTATACCGATGGATGGCGCTCGCGCAGCATTTGCCGGTGGCTGCGGCGCAGGGGGTGCTGCCTCAATGAAAACGTTCTGCGCGTCACCAAGCTGTTCGAAAGTGAGGAAGAACTCGTCGAGCTCTGGACCTTTTTCGACGCCGACAATCGTGCCAAGCGGAGATAGTGGCGGTTGACCATCCGCCGCCATGTAGTCCGCCTCATTGAGAGTAATGTCGAGGTTGGAATAAGCTTGTCCGGCGTTTACTTCGCGACCGTTTACGCCAATTCGCATGCCGCGAACCGGCACGCCGGTGGGAGTGTCGCTACCCAAAATGGTGAAGAATGGGGCGTTGAAAAGGTAGGCGTAGGAGTCGAATTGGGATACCTCGAACACGATGTAGGCATCGTCGATGTTGGTATGATCGCTTACGTTGAACAGCAAATAGTATTTTTCACCGACACCAGCATCGAAATTGCTCTGTATCTGTTCTTCGGTCAATGCGCGGCTATGTATAGCGAGCAGCCGGATCGTGCCAGCCCAGCGGTCGTTGTTGTCTACTTCCGCACCTAGTGCCAGGGCGTAGGTATCGTTCCAAGCGCTAAAGAGTCCAGGGTCTATGATGTCAGCTTCTGTCGCCAACTGCCCATTGACGTATATACGTCGACCGTTAGCAGGGTCGTACACGGCGACCACATGTTGCAGCGTGGCCTGGAGTATTTCCTGATCACTGGGTGTTGCCAGGCTGGGTTCACCATCCGGTCCGGTTTGATCCGTACGAGTCAGCAATTCGTAATCGTACAGTGTTTGACCTAGCATGAAGTTACGATCATCGGTGCCGCCAGAATAGGAAACGACGCGGGCAGGTCCATCTTGAGTCACGTTGGCGGGCACCACCCAGGCTTCGACGGAATACTCGTTAGTGCTGGTCAGTTGATCGAATAGCTTTTTACTTGCGCTGGTTGAACCCTGGGCTTTGCCCACGGCCATGCTGATGCCCCAGCCGCCTACCCAGTCGGCATCACCAGACAAGGTTAGATTGAGAGCGGGTTCAACGCCGCTGGTATCAAAAGCGGTGCTGCCAGAGCCTGTCTTAAACTCATACAGCGCAATGACATTGGATTCAAACCGGCCGCCAGAAGCCGCAACGATACCGTCTGGTAGCGACAAAGCCATACTGGTTACGAGATCAGCATCTACTTCAGTGACATCGATTGCGTCGGCCATCGATGTAATCGCGTTATCCATTTCCATAGCGTTTGTTGAGCAGTTGCTCCAGCAGTTGTGGAACTCACCGCCGAGTCGCAGAACTAGTCGTGAACTGCTGGGCTGGATCAGATCGATTTTGGTTTTAACGGCCTCGTAGGCGGTATCGACGTTAGCTGATGCAAAGTAGGGCTGTTGAGGGACTGTCGCTGAATCTGAGTGACATTCCGCGCAGTAGCTAGTTAGCAGCGGATAGACTGTGCTGGAAAAATCGACCGGGCTCGATGGAAAGTTCTTGCTGGCTCCTGGGTCTTTTTGCACCGGGGCGGTTAGTTGAATGCTCTTGATACCGCCGCCTATGGAGTCTCCAGCCCAGTTGGCGACGTAGGATTCGATGATGTCAGCGCAGGCGTTGTCGTCTGTTAGCCAGCAGTTATGACCGCCGCGTACTTGGTTTACGATGAGCGATTGCGAGGGTTCGGTTAGATCAACGAGAGTATTTGCAGAATCGAAAGCCAGGTTGATGTCGTCAGCGCGGACGAAGCGTGGCGACTGCGATTCATTGTGGCACTGTCCACAGCGATTGTTCGGGACCAAATTATCCCACACCGCTAACCTGAAATTTTGCACATCCTGGGTAGCCGGGGCAGGGCCATTGTAGTTGCTGACCTCTGGTGTGGAGCTGGAAGCGATTTGCTGAACCTCCGCGCCGCTACCTGCGCCACACCCTGACAGTGCCAGCGATAGGATAAGGGTTGTGGCGAACGTTGCCCTGCGGCGATGGGTTATGAACTTCATATCTCTGTATTACTCACCCATGCAATAAACGGCGGATTCAGCGAACACCTGCTTGAGGTTGTAACCTGAACCTATGAATGAGCTAACCATGCTGCCAATCTGATTACGATCCGCCTGATCAGCGGGCGGACGCACGCAGACGTTTTCGAATACTTTTTCTACCTGACATTGGGCAAAGGTTGCGCTGTTCGCGAGCTCTTCTCCCATTGATTTGGCACCACTCCCGGTGCCGGGCAGTGACGCTGACCAACCGTGAACGGCGTTGCGGCCCTCGCGCCAGTAGTTCGACCAGGATTCGTCCGGCGTACGGAATCCCTGTGGGAAAGTGGTGTCGTTGTTGAAGTACTTCGCATGAACGCGTGTCGCGGTGTCGACGTCAAGTTCGGTGCCGCTGTTGTAAGTTATTCGGCCGTTCGCGCCTTCTGCATCGTTTGTCGCGTCATAGCTATAGTTGTAAAAAGCGAAAGACTGAGCCATCGGATCCATACCTGAATGGCATCCCACACAGTTATTCAAGAATACGCGGCTATCACCGCCGGGGCTCCGCGACACATCCTGGCGGATTCGGTCGGGCGAACGGGTGGTGTCCTGCATTTGTTCCAGGTCGGTACACATATGGTTGAGTAACGTAAAACGGAACATCGCTCGATTGGTGCCATCTATGAAAAAAGCCTTCGCCGCTGCTCTGGACGTGATGACTCCCGCGGTTGCAGACGCCGGCAACCCATTTAGGGAGGACTGAGGTGCGGCAACGAGTTCGGCCTGCAGGTCTATGCCTTGATCTTCCATGGCTTCGTAGTGCGCGTTACTTGTTGGACTGTAGCTGGGCGCTGTGGCAACACCTGCCCCGTGGTAAACCAGGTTGGCGCTTAGGATGTCGCGAAAATCGCGGCCGTCTCTAACCATGCCAATAACCGTTGCTGTGTAGTCGTTGAGCGGCACAAATACATCCGCTTCACGATTTGTCCAGGGTGCTGCGAAGTTCTTGAGTGTTACGTTGTAGAAAGCGGAATGCTCCATCGCCAGATAAGCTGCATCCATGGGGTCTTTCACCAGTGCCTGCTCGAGCGCATCGAGTTCGCTGTCTGTTGCGGGTACACCCGCGAGTCTGTCGTGAATGCGCTTTGCCTGGCTGCGTTCATCAGCGTGCGCACGTTCTGCAGGAGCGCCGAGTGCGAAGAGAGTCGCGGCTGCGGCACAGATCAAGCTGGGTGCAAACGAGGCGCACCTAGACTTGGCAATGGCCTGAAGACTCATGGGTTACTCCCTGTGGATGCTCTTCTGGTGGCCGTCGCGTCGAGCCCTGAGCGTGTGTAATTGGGATGTAAGAATCCGCGAATAGCCTCATTCAAGCTGTGATGGAGTCGACACTTTTGACGCAGATACCGAGGGTTGCTGACACAATTTTGTTGCACAAACTAGCGGTAAAAGCTCAGGGTCGATCGGCTTGTTTATGCCACTCAAGCTGAGTGTGCTCCCAGTCACAAAGCGGCGTCTGAGCTTATGGAAGAATACGAGTGACTTGTAAATCTCATCACCGGAACAGAGGCAAATCCTTTGCCCCATCCTTCACACCTGACAATTGGGTACCTGGCTTTTGGCCGCTTGGCTGCCAGGCATTTTTGTCAGTGCACACTTCGCGGCGAGCGTGCTTCGCGACTACCGATACTGATGCTTATCAGCGTCGCACTGCTGGCTGGCTGCGGTGGTGGGTCATCCGGCGGTTCTAGTCTTTTGCAGACTGATGCGCAGGAAGCAGATCCGGTGACCGTCGATTTTCCATTGGCCGTCGTAAAACGATCGTTGCGTGTTGATCTGGGTAGTGGGCTTGTAGATGCCTTGCCTCTCAACAATGTCCGCGATCCTGCACAATTCAGACCTGGGGCCGAGCTTTTTATTCGCGATCGCGCATCACCTAGTGCGCCCGAGACCAACATCACGGCTGGTGTGTTCGAGCCAAACGAAGATGGCACACCAAAACTCTATGATGTTAAGGATCTATCGGCCTCCTATGACGGTTCGCAGTTGCTGTTTGCCATGCGCGCTCCAAGAGAGCCCGATTTGGATGAGAACGAGCAGCCAACCTGGAACATTTGGCTTTATGATCATCCATCGCGCAGCCTAAATCGCGTTATCGAATCTGACATCTCAGCGGAAGAGGGGCACGATTTATCCCCACGTTTTCTGGTGGACGGCCGCATTCTCTTTGCGTCAACGCGGGCGCGCCAGTCTAAGGCCATTTTGCTCGACGAGGGCAAGCCTCAGTTTTCTAACCTCGAAGAAGATCGTAATCGCGAGGCGGTAACCCTGCACGTCATCGAAACAGACGGTAGCGGCCTTAAGCAGATTAGCTTTAATCAGTCGTCTGATATGGATCCAGCCGTGCTTAGCGACGGACGCATCGTATACAGCCGTTGGGACAACATCGACGAGATTGATCGAATCAGCCTTTACACAATGTCACCCGATGGGCGCAATCAGCAGCTCCTGTACGGCATTGAAAGCCACCGCAGTCTCTCTGAAGATTTCGGGGTAGAGTTTATGGAGGCGGCGGAGTTGCCCGACGGGCGCCTGTTTGCGCTATTGCGCCCAAGTCAACCGACTGAACAGCTAGGTGCTCTACCGGTAGCGATCGATGTCGCTAATTTCACCGACAACACGCAGCCGATTCCAGATGGCACTGGCAGCACACCGTTTGCACAAGAGTTGTTGATCTTAGGTGATCTAAGCATTACCGAAGCGGTCTCGCGAGCGGGTCGCTACGCGAGCATCGCACCGCTTTACGACGGTACCGATAGATTGCTCGTCACCTGGAGTCAGTGCCGGGTGACAGACGGCACCGATATCTTTCCGTGTACTGACGAGAACCTGGCTGAAGGTCTTGCAGAGGCGGATCCACTGTTTGGCGTGTGGATCCATGACTTGGTTGAAAACACCCAACAGCCGGTGATAGTCCCGGAGGAAGGCGAGGCCTTTACTGAGGCGGTTGTGATGGAGAATCGCGCCTTGCCCGCGGCCATCCTCGACCCCGTGGCCGGGATCGATCTGGATGCTGACATGGTTTCAGAGGGTGTTGGTGTATTGCACATACGCAGTGTTTACGACGTTGATGGTGCAGCCGTTGCGCCTATTGATGCGTTTGCTGATCCTGCTCAGACAGAGGCTCTCGATCGTCCCGCTCGATTTTTGCGGTTGGTCAAGGCGGTCTCTCAAGCGGATGACGACGTCGTTGATGTCAGCGGTACTGCGTTTGGTCGCTCTGACGATCAGCTTATGCGAGAAATAATGGGCTACGTTCCCATTGAACCCGACGGGTCTGTAAAGCTGAAGGTACCGGCTAACGTAGCTTTTTATATCAGCGTGGTTGATGCGAATGGCAGACGACTGGGTGGTCGTCATCAAAACTGGCTTCAGCTTCGACCCGGAGAAGAGCGCGAATGCGTGGGGTGCCACGATCCTGAGGCGGAACAGAATGTGGCCCACGGCCGAGCGGATGCGCAGTTGCCTTCGGCGCACCTCGGTGCCCCGTTTGATGGTTCTCCTTATCCCAACACTGAACGCGCCTTGTTGGCTAACGCGGGCGAAACAATGGCGGAAGTCAACGCTCGTGTTAATGGAGTACGCACGCCGTCAATGGATCTCATATACAACGATATTTGGACAGATCCGCTAGTTCGTCCAAAAGATGCAGCGCTCGCGCTTCAGTTTAGCGATTTGCAAACCGCGCTGCCCACAACCGCTAACTGCCTGCAGAGCTGGAACTCTGCATGCCGGACGACCTTGAATTACGAAACGCACATCCATCCGCTTTGGGGTCTTAATCGATCCAGGCTTGCAGCTGATGGCGTAACCGTTGAGGCAGACGTTACCTGCACTGGCTGTCATTCACCGCTCGATGCTGCTGGTGTCGTACGTGTCCCCATTGCGAACCTTGATTTGTCCGATGGATTATCACCTGATCAGATGGATCACTTCTCGAGTTACAGAGAACTTCTCTTTAACGACAACCAACAAGAAGTTGTGAATGGCACTCTACAAGACGTGCTCCTGTTAGCTGTAGACGACAAAGGTGAGACCGTTTTCGAAACAGACGAAGACGGTGAGCTTGTTTTGGATGGTGCCGATCAACCGATACCGGTGGTACAGGGCATACCTGTTAACGCGTCGATGAATGTTGGCGGTGCAGCGGCGTCAGCGGCATTTTTTGCACCGTTTTCCGTAGGCGCTAGCCATGAGGGCTATTTGAGCGGTGTAGAACTCAAACTGATTAGTGAATGGCTGGATGTTGGCGGGCAGTACTACAACAACCCGTTTGACGTGCCGCCTTGATTCGAGCAAGCGCGATAAACCGCAGATCGATCCACTGAGTCTACTCAACCGCAAAGGATAAACGGTGCAGAGAATAAGCAGAACATTACAACCTACTCGTTCCTGGGTGAGGTTTTACAAGACAGGCATTGCCCTTGTTTTGATTGCCTGTGCGCCCCAGTGTTTTGCAGGACTTGCAGACGTTTTTCAAAAAGAAACGCCAGATGTGTTAGTTGCCGATCCGTTTCTTGAGATGCACACCGGCCCGGGACGAGGATATCCCGTGTTTTACGTTGCGGGTGAAGGCGAGACCATCAAGATTCTCAAGCGTCGAACAGATTGGTTCAAGGTTGAGCTCCGGCGTGGAAGTCACCGAGTTAAGCAAGGTTGGGTAAAACTCGAGCAAATGCGGGCGACGCTTGACTTAGACGGCGAACCCATCGACTTCCCAGGCGTTGGTCGAGGTGATTTTCAGACGCGTAAATGGGAGATGGGCTTTTCCGCGGGCGATTTTTCCGGTGCTCGTACTATTGATGGCTATCTCGCTTATGGAGTTACGCCCAATATTTCTCTTCGTCTCACGGCCACTCAGATACTTGGCAGTTTTTCTTCGGGTCAGATGGGCACGGTAAATGTGGTCATGTACCCATTCCCGGAGTGGCGGGTGTCACCTTATTTCACTATTGGCACCGGCATAATTCGCACAGAACCCCAAACGACCATCATTCAGGCAGAAGACCGCACGGATGAGATTGTGAATGCGGGTTTGGGTGCAAATATTTATCTCACCCGGCGATTTGTCATGAATTTTGAATATCGCCGCCACACTGTTCTCACGAGTCGGGACGACAATCAGGAGATCAACGAATGGAAGACAGGATTCAGCGTTTTTCTGGGCAAGCGCTAATGGTGACGGCCCCGACAGAGAATCACCCGTATTTGGTGAAGCGCAAGCTTGTTAGTTTTGTACTTGCTGCGCTCACCCTGGTGGCCAGCGCAGTAGTAGGTAGTTCTGCCGAAGCCGCCGAAGTATCAGGTGTAGAGCTCGAGCCTCTAGTGGTTCGCGAGCCTGAGCGGCGTGAGGTAAAGATTGATCGTCTCGATAACGAGAACTTTGAGATTGGCGCGTTTGGCGGTGTGTTGAGCATTGAAGATTTTGGTAGCGACCTGGTTTATGGGGTGCGTGCGGCCTACCACATCACGGAAGACCTTTTTGTTGAAGGCGCTTATGCCAATTCAACTTTGGGTCAAACCAGTTTTGAGCGTTTGTCGGGCGGTGCGCAATTACTTACCGATGATGAACGTGATCTGCGCTACTACAACATAAGTATTGGCTTGAACATCTTGCCGGGAGAAGCGTTTGTCACCGACCGCTGGGTATTCAAAGGTGGTTTGTACTTGATTGCCGGCATCGGTTCTACCGAGTTTGGTGGTGATGATCGCTTTACGGTGAACGGTGGCCTTGGCTATCGCCTTGCTGCAACGGATTGGTTGGCGTTTCGGATTGATGTTCGTGACCACGTATTCAAGTCTGATCTGCTCGGCGAGAACGAAACCAAACATAACTTTGAGCTTACCGCCGGCCTAACGGCATTTTTCTAGGAGATCGCTGTATGAATCTCTCTATCACTAACCGGTTGATTCAACAGAAAACACCTGTTCTAAAGGTACCCGGAGCTAAAGGTTTGGGCGCTCTGATGCTTGTGCTGGGCACGCTCTTGAGTTCTGGGTGTGCGAGCTTCCAGGTTGAACCCTGGGTGAGTCCTTTTGAGCGTAACAATCTCGCCGACCCCATCATGAGTTTTGGTCGAGATCCGGTTTCCAGTGCGTTCATTCATCATGTGTATCAGGTTCGTGAGGGTGCTCGCGGAGCCGAAGGCGGCGCGGGCGGCGGGTGCGGCTGTAACTAGATGCACATTCGTCTCTCGACATTCCTAAGTTGCCTGTTGCTTGTGGCGCTGAGTGGGAAAGATGTATCTGCGGCCGTGTTACCGGAAGATCGTGCCGACTTTATGTACCACGGCTACAACGGCGATGGTCTGAGAGTAAATGGCCCCTCAGTGCTCGTGCGAAAGAGTATTGCTGACAAGGTGTCTGTTTGGGGAAATTACTATGTTGACTCGATAACTAGCGCCTCTATCGATGTGGTGACGACGGCTAGTGAATATTCGGAGCAGCGCGACCAAACCAGCGCGGGTATAGATTACCTGCGTGGTAAGACGTCGATGGCCCTGTCTTACACGCGCAGTGTCGAGGGTGATTATGAAGGTAATTCTGCGCGCCTTGGTATTACACAAGATTTCTTCGGAGATCTAACCACGTTGGGTATATCCTATTCTCGAGGTTGGGACACTATTACCCGCAATGGTGACGATGTATTTGAAGAAGAGGCGAACCACCAGTCATGGCGAGTTGATCTAACCCAAATTGTAACGCCCAGTATGGTGTTGAGCCTGAACTACGAAGGCATAGCCGACGAAGGGTTTCTAAACAACCCGTACCGACAGGTACGTTTTCTTGACCCGGGGGCTGCGCGCGGCTTTAGCTTTGAGCCTGAGCGTTATCCCGGTACTCGAACCAGTAGCGCGGTTGCTTTGCGGGGTTTGTATTACCTGCCTTATCGGGCTGCGCTCAAGGTAGAAGGTCGCTACTACTCCGACACCTGGGACATAGATGCGTTTAATGCTGAAGTCGCCTACACCCATCCGCTGGAAGAGGGTGTGACACTTGATCTGCGTTACCGGTTTTACACTCAGAGTGCTGCAGATTTCTATAGTGATCTCTTTAGCGGGCCAAATCAGCAGAACTTTTTGGCGCGAGATAAGGAATTGGCGACCTTCACTACCCATACGGCTGGCGTTGGTCTCAGTTATGAGTTTGAAACGCCAGGGTTGTCGTTTATCGAAAGCGGCAAGGCGAGTGTGTTTTTCGACTATATCGTCTTCAACTACGATGATTTTCGGGATCTGCGGTTCGAGGGCGCAGACGTAGGCATTGAACCGCTCTACGAGTTCAATGCAACCGTAGTTCGGGCATTTATATCGTTCTGGTTTTAGCACCAGCTCAAGTACACTGCGCCCTCATACTTGTTGCCAGTGACCCGATCGCCTATGGATTCCCCCAAAACCAGCAAGAGAACCTCTGATTCTCCTCTGGCCAATCGGCCCGTCAGAACCCGAATTGCGCCTTCGCCCACCGGCGACCCGCATATGGGCACCGCCTATATCGCGCTGTTCAATCTGGTCTATGCGCGCAGCAGGGGCGGGGAGTTTCTGATTCGCATCGAGGACACCGATCGCGAGCGCAGCACACCGGAATCTGAGCAAGCTATTCTTGATGCTCTGCGTTGGCTGAATATTGAATGGAGCGAGGGCCCCGATATTGGCGGTCCTCACGGGCCCTATCGACAGAGCGAGCGCCAGGCTATCTATCGAGGCTTCGCCGACCAGTTGATAGAACAGGGTGACGCCTTCCCTTGCTTCTGCACCAATGAACGGCTCAATGAGATGCGCGCAACCCAGCGCGCTGAAGGAAAAACCACGGGCTACGATGGTCTTTGTCATTCTATTGATCCGGCGCAGGCAGCCGAACGCGTTCGAGCAGGCGAATCTCACGTGGTTCGTCTCGTGGTACCAAGAGAAGGCACCTTTAGTTTTGAAGACGCGCTGCGGGGACAGATCGAAATACCCTGGCAGCAGGTTGACATGCAGATTTTGCTTAAGAGCGATGGCATGCCTACTTACCATCTTGCCGTCGTCGTTGACGATCACCTGATGGAAATCACCCATGTTATGCGCGGCGAGGAGTGGATTAACTCGGTGCCCAAACATGCCCGACTTTATGAGGCTCTGGGTTGGGAAATGCCGGTTCACGCGCACTTGCCGCTCTTACGAAATCCTGATTCGTCGAAACTTTCGAAGCGCAAGAATCCAACGAGTGTGACCTATTATAGAGATATGGGCTATTTGCCAGAGGCGGTTGCTAATTATCTTGGGCGCATGGGCTGGTCGATGCCTGATGAGCGCGAAATTTTCTCACTTGCAGATATGCAAAACGAGTTTTCGCTTGAGCGCATCTCTCTCGGCGGTCCTGTGTTTGATATCGAAAAACTAAACTGGTTGAACGGTGAGTATCTGCGCGCGCTGTCAGAAGAAGAATTTGCGGAAGCCGCGGTTGCCTGGTTGACTCAAGGTGATCGCATGAAAGCGCTGGTGCCGCTGATACACCAGCGCACCGAACGGTTTGCTGATATTGCGGGGCAGGTTGACTATTTGATCGGCGATCGGGCGGCGGTGGACGAGGCGGACTTCAGTCACAAGAAGCTGTCGAGCGAGCAGTCGCGGCAGATCATCGATCACTGTCTGCGATCCTTTGATATTGCGCGCCGCTGGGAGCGCGACGATATTTATGAAATTTGTTCCGGGCTTGCCGAACGAATGGAGCTCAAGCTCAAGGACTTTCTCGGCCCGCTGTTTGTCGCGATTGGTGGCAAGGCGGTAACGCTGCCGCTGTTTGATTCGATGGCGCTGTTGGGGGCGGATGTGACGCGAATGCGTCTAAGATCCGCGCTGGAGGCGCTGGGCGGGGTATCCAAGAAAGAAACCAAGCGGTTTGAGAAATCCTGGCGGGCGCTGCAAGACGACGCCTAAAGCGCTCTCTTCTGCCGGATATTATTTAACATAATATTCTGCCAGGCGGGCAGAGCGAGGGCTGGATCTGTCTTGACAGAAAAGGGGGGCGTACCTACTATCCCGCCTCCTTTGGGGGCCATAGCTCAGCTGGGAGAGCGCCTGCGTGGCACGCAGGAGGTCGGCGGTTCGATCCCGCCTGGCTCCACCATTATCAGGCGAGAACACCGGTTTCCATCCGAGTGAGTTGATGCTATTTGCCGACCGACGGTCGTCGCGCTGGGCGCGCCCGACTGCGCGTCCCGGTCCGATCCCGCCTGG
>CAZFIA010000015.1:6459-8251 GCA_964519335.1 uncultured Pseudomonadales bacterium | reverse complement strand
GACGGTCGTCGCGCTGGGCGCGCCCGACTGCGCGTCCCGGTCCGATCCCGCCTGGCTCCACCATTATCAGGCGAGAACACCGGTTTCCATCCGAGTGAGTTGATGCTATTTGCCGACCGACGGTCGTCGCGCTGGGCGCGCCCGACTGCGCGTCCCGGTCCGATCCCGCCTGGTTCCACCATCTTATGCGATAACACTGGTACCTTATTCGTCTTGCAGATGGAGAACGTCAGTGTCACAAGAACGTCGAATTAGCTTCACGAATGGCGAAGGCCTAAGCCTCGCAGCTGCGTTGGTCACACCTAGAGATCAGGAACCGGTGGCTTACGCCTTGTTTGCTCACTGTTTTACTTGCGGTAAAAACAATGCCGCGGCTGCGCGAATTAGTCGGGCGCTGGCAGCGCGGGGCATCGCTGTATTGCGCTTCGACTTTACCGGGTTGGGTAATTCTGAAGGCGATTTTGGCAATGCTGGGTTTAGCAGTAATCTCACCGACCTGGTCGCGGCCGCTGATTTCATGCGCGCAGAATACGCAGCACCGATGCTGATGATTGGGCACAGCCTGGGTGGCACGGCGGTATTGGCTGCGGCAGAAAAGGTTCCCGAGTGTCGCGCGCTAGTGACTATCGGTTCTCCTGCGGTGCCCGAACATGTATTGAAGAGTATTCAACAGCGCGGACCTGAGACAGATGGGTCTATTCCTGTTGCTATTGGCGGGCGCGAATTTTCGGTGAGCGGGTCTTTTCTCGAGGATTTCAAGCACGACGTTGTTTCAGAGCGTCTGGCAAAACTAAAACGAGCGCTGTTGGTGTTTCATGCTCCGTTTGACGAAGTGGTTTCCGTTGATGAGGCGGGTCGGATATTTCAGCAAGCGATGCATCCTAAAGGCTTTGTGTCACTCGACGGCGCTAATCACTTACTGTCGAACGTAAAGGATTCGCGCTATGTCGCGGATACCATAGCAACCTGGGTGCAACGTTATTTGCCGGAGCCTGCCGAAGACAATCAGCCGTCACTTGCGGGCGGGCATTTACTTGTGGGTGAGCTCAACAAAAAGTTCTTGCGTCGAGTCTCGAGCGATACGCACTCCTGGCTTGCCGATGAGCCCAAGTCGATGGGCGGCGAAGATCTTGGTCCAGATCCTTACGAGCATCTGCTCGCGGCTCTGGGAACCTGCACGTCGATGACTATCCGCATGTACGCCAATCGCAAGAAGTGGCCAGTAGACGACATTAATGTTGAGCTTTCGCACCGGCGCACCCACGTTCAGGATTGTGAAGACTGTGATGGTGAAGGATCGAAGGTTGATTTGATCGAACGCAAAGTGACCATCACGGGGGAGTTAACTACCGAACAACACGATCGGTTGCAGCAGATTGCCGATCGGTGTCCGGTGCACAAAACCTTATCTGGAGATATTCGGATCCAGTCAGTTTCGTAGCTTTTTCTGTATTTAGTCGACAGCCGCTACCTGTCCACCATCTGCAGCTATGTGTGTGGCGTTCAGCCACAGGCCAGCGGGGCTAGCGGTAAACGCTATGATTCGGGCGATCTCTTCTCCCGTGCCCAGGCGGCCGAGCGGTATACCTTTCTCAACTGCGGCGTAGAACTTTGGGTTCTCTTGCTTGCGCTCGTCCCAGACGCCACCTTCAAACCATACAGCGCCCGGAGAGACAACGTTCGCGCGGATGCCATCTTTGCCATAGTTTTGCGCCAGTTCGTTAGCGTAGGTGCGCATTGCAGCTTTTACCGGGCCATAGGCGCCGGGTGGCCGGCCAAAATGATATTTGCT
>CAZFIA010000015.1:0-6359 GCA_964519335.1 uncultured Pseudomonadales bacterium | reverse complement strand
CTGTTACACACGGCAGAGATCTCTTTCACTTCAATAGGTGCGGCGAGCGTCTCTATCACTTTTGGAAACAGAGCCTTTACTTCGTCTGCTTGGGCGTGCTGTTCGCGTGCAGACAGGTCCTTGTAACGCTCGAGCATGTAATAACTTTGGTCTTTAGCGTGGTAGGGCGCGTAGAAGACGGTGCCGGGTTCCGTTTCCAGTACTTTGGCGGCAAGTTCTACGATGGCGTCTTCAAAGGCCATTTCTTGGCCTTGCTTAACCTCAAAACTGGCGATGTAGCCCACCTCTTTGCAGTCTGCGTGTAGGGGCGCAGCACCCGCCGAAAGCGCCGTCGCGCAGGCCGTTAGGAGCAAGGTGCGAATCTGATAGCTAGACATAGTGGGGTCCTCCGTTGTAAGCCATGAATGTTAGCAGGTGTCTTTCATTAGAGTATCGGTGGGGCTTTAGGGTATCGCCAGGGCTTTTTCTAGTACCATGTTGAGAAGGAATGGGGGGATAAGCGCATGAGTTCGCACGACGAGAGTTTGGGGCCTGAGGGCTATGACGTACCCGCGGTGGAGGCCTGGATGCAGGCTAACGTGGCGGGGTTAACGCCGCCGTTTAAGTGGACACGGCTCGAGGGCGGGCATTCTAACCTTACCTACCAGCTGGATGACGCCGACGGTCATCAGGCGGTGATCCGTCGTCCGCCCCAGGGTGTGCTGTTGCCCAAGGCGCATGATATGAGCCGCGAATGGGCGCTTATCTCGGCGTTGGGGGACACACCGGTACCTGTGCCTGCGGCCTTTGGGTTTTGCGAATCCCCCGATGTAACCGGCGCCTGGTTCTACGTTATGGGCCTAATTAATGGTCATCCACTCTATAACTCTGAAGAGACGGAGGCGTTGATTCCGGAAGCGGCGCGGCGCGAATTGGCCTTCTCGTTCATCGATGTGCTGGCCTCATTGCACGAGGTTGATCCAGACAAGGTAGGGCTGGGTGAGCTGGGTAAAAAAGACAACTACGTTGGGCGACAGCTCAAAACCTGGTATCGGTCCTGGACCTCATCTATAGAAGGCGCGCAACTCGACGATCCTCGTGCGCATGAGCTGCAGGCCTTCTTTCTTGAGAACATGCCCGAACAGGGGCCTGCACGGGTTGTGCATGGTGATTTTGGTTTGCACAACTGCCTGTTTGGACCCGACCACAAAGTCGCGGCGGTGGTGGACTGGGAGATATCAACCCTTGGCGATCCGCTCGCCGATCTTGCTTATGCCCTTAACTGGTTTGGCGATCCAACAGATGACGAGCCATTGCCTCCCGAAGCAACAACGGCAGTAGATGGCTTTCCAACTCGCACCGAACTTGCTGCTCGTTACGGCGAAAAGACTGGCCGCGATTTGTCACAGCTCAATTACTACATCGGCTTTAATCGCTGGAAGAGTGCAGCAATTTTGCACGGCGTATATGCCCGCTACATTGAAGGCAAAAAGAGCAGCGACGATATCGATCTTCCGGAAATGCGCGAACGAATCCTGCGCGCGCTTACTCAAGCCGAGAATGCGGTAAATAGAATCTAGGGCATTGCTAATAGGGCACTTGCCTAGGTCATAGCCCCACTGGTACCGGCAACGTCCGCTGTTAGGTGAGTCGCATCATTGAATTTGCGCACCAGAATCTTACCGTCGACCATAACAATATGGCTGATCGAACCATTGTCAGCGCCATTGAACGCAAACGGTCGGGATTGGCTTGCGTGTGCAAGAATATGCGCGATCACACCGCCGTGTACTACCGCAACTACTAGCTCGTCGGGATGCGCTGCGTGAATTCGATTGAGACCGCGGACGATGCGCTCGTTTAGTGTCTCCCAGCTTTCGGCGTTTGGAATAACATCCCAGCGTTCTTCCGCGCGCATCTTTTCAAACAGTGGATCATTCTCGTGAACCTTTATGCGCAACACACCGCCTTCCCAGTCACCCAGAAACACCTCGTGCAGATCGGGATCCAGTACTGGCGTTAGGCCCAGGTGGCTGGCGAGCGGGGCTGCTGTCTCGGAGGTTCGACACAGCTTGGTGACGTAGATCGCCTTGATAGGCTGATCTTTCAGGCGTTCTCCCACTAATTGCGCCTGCTGCCGACCATTGGGATGCAGCTCAGGATCACCGTGCCCATCAACCAGCGGAAAGGGATCATCCGCCGTGGCTGCTCTGGACTCGCCGTGACGCACCAGAAGAATCTGTGTGGCACCCGGAGGAGGGACAAAACCGGTTTGACGATATTCTTTTTGTTCGCTCACTGTTTAGCTCGTTTAGGTTGAGTTAGTTATTGGGAGGAGGCTCGAAAGGCGTAGAGTACTTTTGCGATACAACAAAGGTTGTCGCTGTCATCGCTCACTTTTACTTCGATAGTAGCAAGCTGTCTTCCGCGTTTGAGAACCCGGGCTTCACTGGTAACAACGTCGCCTTTGGTTTGTCGCAGATAGGTAATCTGTAAATCAGCGGTACCGGCAGGCTGTTCGTTGTCGCGCAGTTCTGCAAATATGGCAGCGACAGCAGTCATATCCACCAACGTCGCCAACACGCCGCCATTTACGCTGCCGCCAATGCCCGTTGGTGTGGTGTCCGTTCGCCTGAGCTGGAGTTTTGCGTAGTTGTAGCTGTGGCTCACTACACTCATGCCGAGGTAAGCATGAAAAGGGTTAGCCTCGAAGTTGTCCCAGAATTGCTTTTTCTGGGCTGGGGACACAGAGTTTGATTGATTGTCAGTCATTGAAATACGTGTTAATCATAAGGGTAGAACTGCTAGTGGTGATTTGGTTTAGAAGATGGTGGGAGCTTGCTGATTGCTTCTTTGTGCGTCATATAAACCAGCGCTCCGAGGAGCCCCATTCCAAGAACAATCAACCATTCCTGGGGCCACTTTAGGCCCGATGGACTGAAGGGCAGGTACAAACAAAACAGGCCCAGCCCACTCACTAGCGCAAGCCTTCCCATGAGCATGCCTGCAGGCAAACAAAACGGTCGAGGCATATCTGGTTCGTTCCTACGCAACGCAAGAAACGCCAATGCTACAAAAATGTACGCGATGACAATCGTGAAGCTACCCGCGTCCACCAACCAGACCAAAATGGTGCGGCCGGCGAGCGGAGCGAAAGCGCAGGCGATGCCGATAGCGAGTATTGCGATATGCGGCGTGCCGTGGCGAGGATGAACCCGCGCGAAAGCTGCTGGCAGCATCCCATCGGAGGCCATTGCATACATCAATCGCGAGGCGCCCAGTACAAAGGCATTCCAACTGGTAAGAATGCCGCCAATACCGCCCAGCACCAGTAGTTGTCCAGCGAACGGTGAGTTCCACAGATTGCTCGCGGCAACGGCGCTGCCCATTGGCGGTGACTCACTTAACTCGCTGCCGCTAATGCCCAGGCCGACCGATAATGAAATTAGTGCATACCACGCCACGGCAAAGGCCACAGATACTGCAAGCAAAACGCCAACCCGACGCGGCGGGAGATCTATTTCGGAAGCGCTCTGGGGAATGACATCAAAGCCTACCAACATGGCGGGGACCATGATGATTACTGCGGTGATGCCAGCAATGCCGTGGGCGATAGGTGCAGTGGCCTGATCGGTCGACCCGTTGAGTGCAGCTCCGGTCATCAACAGTATGCCGCACCCCACAATGATGGCGGTCGCTATGCTCTGCACTATCGCGGCTGTTCGGATGCCAACGTAGTTAGCCCAGATTACGAGCGCGGTTCCCAGAACACCTATCAAGACAAAACCGGCATCAACCGGAGATCCCTCGACACTCCAAAGTGTTACCAATCTAATCTGCGGAAGAAGGTATTCGACGCCCGTGGGCAGCGCCACAGCTTCGAACACACACACGGTCGCGTAGGCCATTAGCAGTGCCCAGCTGCACCAGAAGGATGCTTTGGGTCCCAGCGCGCGGAGGACGTAGACGTGCTCGCCACCCGCCCTGGGCATAGCGGATGCAAGCTCTGCATACAGCAGTCCGATCAGAACGATGCCCATACCGCCGATGACAAAGGCGAGCGGCGCGCCCAACCATCCAGCGTCTGCAACCCAATTGGCCGACAGCAACACCCAGCTCCAGCCAATCATCGCGCCAAACGAAAGCGCAATCACGGCGCGCGCGCCCAGTACTTTTTGCAGCCCAGGCGATTTAGCTTGTTCGGTCATTTGCCCGCGGCCATTGATTCTAGATGCAGTCTAGGTGTTGTCGTCACAATCAAAATCGGGAAAGCCAATAAGGTCTTCAAGAATAAGATTGCCTGATAGCGAGGCGAGGGTCTGGTTATCGTTGGGTAGCGATACAAAGATGCCATTGCCGCGCAGAATTGAGTCTGGACCCCCCGCGCCGTAGCGATCATCCAGCTCTTGGCTCTGCGCTGGCGGAATCTGGCAGTCGAGAGCACCGTGATAAAACAACGCCGGTGGTGAGCCAGGTCCAAGCTGTTCAACGGGTGATGCGAATTGCAGCGTTTCAAAATCGCACTCAGACAGCGGATCTGCGCCGGCGGCTGAAACCGGACAATCAAACAACTGGCGAATAGCAAATTCGTCGATGTTTGGTGCGATACCTGCGCACGCTGCCGGAAGCGCCGCGTTGTCGGCCAGCACCGAGTCAAAGTTATATACGCCGCCGAAGGTGAACAGCAAGTCGGGTTCGTCAGTTTGGTTTGGAAATTCGGTAGGTTCAAAATCGTCAAAACCGGCCGTGTATGCCGTTAACGCCGCAAGAGTCGCTCCAGCCTGATCGCCGCCGATATAAATGCGCTCTAGATCGATGTTGAAATTTTGCTCAACGTTTTGCTCCTTCATAAAACGAATAGCGGTTTTTACATCGACAATCTGTGCGGGCCAGGGGGCAGTGTCCGATTGGCGATAGCTCACCACCGCGAAGTGAGCGCCCAGTTGCTCGGCCAGTTCGCGGGCCAGCGTGGGCGCATCGGTGGTTGAGGTTTCTGACTCCCAGGTATCTCCGGTCACCCAAACCAGCAGCGGCCGAATAACAGTTGAACTGGCTAGATTCGAATCGAAATACAACAGGACCTGTTCTGCTGAGGCGTCTGGTTCGAGGCTGTAGGAAATGTTTGCGCCACGGGTAACGGTTCCCGAGCTGGTATAACAGCTGATATCGGAGCTTGGGTCTACGGGCGCAGTGGCTACTTCATCGTCGTCATCGTCGGCTGCGCTGCATAAGCCAAAGCAGCCACCCCCGCACCCTGACAGTAGCAAGGTGCCCGCGAGCAAGGGGCCAAGCAGCGGTGAGGCGCTGATGGTTGAGGCTCCAGAGAAATACTGAGACATAGCTGTATGTTCATCAGGCTATAGTAGGTCTACGCATAGTAACCCACCGCGCATGCCGCCCAAACCCGGAGAGCTCCGCCATCGAATCCAAAGAACAGCAAGAAGCAGACGTGCTTTACGAAGAGCGCGATGGCATCGCCATTGTGTCCATCAATCGGCCCCACAAGAAGAACACACTAACCGACGGCGTCGTGGGCGGTATCGCTGACTCGATTGATAGAGCTCGGCGCTCACCCGCCGTTGCTGCGATCGTGTTGCGTGGGGTGGGTGACACGCTGACCGCGGGGTACGATCTGACAGACGGCGGTCGCTGGGACATGCCCTACGGGGCTAATACACCTCCCAGCCGGGAAGGCGCCTGGGACCCGGTCCGCGACTATCAGTTCATGGGTAATAACGTAAAACGCTTTATGAGCATTTGGGAATGCCCGAAGCCGGTGCTGGGAGAAATAAAGGGTTGGGCGATAGGCGGCGCCACCGACTTGATCCTGTGCTGCGATCTGTTGTTTATGGCCGAGTCTGCACACATTGGCTATGCGCCGAGCAGAATCTATGGCACGCCTACGACCATGATGTGGGTTTACCGGTTAGGGTTGGAACACGCCAAACAATTTTTACTCACGGGGCGAGCCATAGATTCTTTAACCGCACAACGCATTGGATTGGTGTCGCAGGTGGTGCCTGATGCAGAACTTGCGGATGCCATTGAAGCCGAAGCCTTGCGCTTTAAGAATATTCCGGCAAATCAGCTAGCGCTGAATAAATTGTTGATCAATCAGGCCTTCGAGAATATGGGGCTGCGCACGACACAACTGCTTGGAACGCTGTTTGATGGTGTGACCCGACACACGGAGGAAGCCTACCGCTGGCAGGAGTCGTTCGCCGAGAAAGGATTTCGAGAAGTGATTCGAGAGCGCGATGCACCCTGGCAAGACTACGGCGAAGACCCGGACAGAAACTAGCTAGCAGCTACCAGTAGCGGCGACGCCGCGAGCAGTACGCCAGCAACGCTTGCAAACAAGCGCACGGCACTGTTTAGCC